>JABFXD010000570.1 GCA_013361925.1 Streptomyces sp.
AGCGGCCTCAGACCATCAGGGTCACCGCGTGGATCTCGTCCGCCTTGTGGCCCGCGCGTTCGTGGACGCGTTGGACCGCTTCGGCCGAGGGGGCCTCCGAGAGGCAGTAGACCGTGCCGGACTCCGGGTCCGCCCAGGCCTGTTCGAAGTGGACGTTCTCGTCCTTCTCTATGGCGAGGTCGGCCTGGTGGGCCTCGCGCAGCTGGTCGGCGGTGATGCCTTCCATGCCGTGGTGTACGTCCATGAACCGGGTCATGGTCCGACACCTCCTTCCCGTTCCGTGCTCGTGCTCGTGCTCCCCTCCATGCTGCGCCCGGCACCCCGCCCGTGCGACCGCACGCGCGCACAGCCAAGGGCCCCGGCGCGCACACGCACACCGAGGCCCTTCACGCCGTACGAGAACGTAGGTCAGCCGCACTGACAGGGGTTGCCCGACTGGCACCCGCACCCGCAGCCCGAGCCGCAGCCGCACGCGCCTATCAGCATCAGGTTCCTGACCTCGGCGGGCTGCTCGGTCTCGCGTTCCTGCGTGGGGTCGGGTGTCTTGCTGGGGGATTCGGCCATGGGTCCCTCCTTGGAACAGGCTGGATGCCTGTGCTCATTGCATGCCCGCCCAGGAGGTCGCATCAACGGCGCACTGAGGCTTGTACGCGCCCCGAACAAGCGCCAGCACGCCCGGTTCAGGCGCCCTCGACGCCCGTCACCGGCTGGATGTCCGCCTGCAGCTCGTCCGCGTGCTCACCCGTCACCAGGTACACCACCCGCTTCGCCACCGACACCGCGTGGTCGGCGAACCGCTCGTAGTAGCGGCCCAGCAGGGTGACGTCGACGGCCGTCTCGATGCCGTGCTTCCAGCGGTCGTCCAGCAGGTGCTGGAAGAGCGTGCGGTGCAGCAGGTCCATCTCGTCGTCGTCCTGCTCCAGCTGGAGCGCCAGGTCGACGTCCTTGGTGATGACGACCTCCGCCGCCTTCGCCATCAGGCGCTGCGCGAGCTGGCCCATCTCCAGGATCGTGGCGTGCAGGTCGGCCGGGATGGCGCGCTCCGGGAAGCGCAGGCGGGCCAGCTTGGCGACATGCTGGGCCAGGTCGCCGGAGCGCTCCAGGTCCGCCGACATCCGCAGCGACGTGACGACGATCCGGAGGTCCGTCGCCACCGGCTGCTGCCGCGCCAGCAGGGCTATGGCCCGCGCCTCCAGCTCGTGCTGGAGGTCGTCCACCTTCTGGTCGGCCTCGATGACGCTCTCGGCCAGCTTCAGGTCGGAGTCGAGGATGGCCGTCGTGGCGCGCCCGATCGCCGACCCGACCAGCCGGGCCATCTCCACCAGACCGTCGCCGATCGAGTCCAGTTCCTCGTGGTACGCGTCCCGCATCAGGGGTCCCTCTCTTACGTCTGCCTCGGGGGTTCCGGGGGCCAGAACCAGCCTCCGGGAAGCCCGGGAAGGCTCCGGAGAACCGGCGCTGTGAACCCCACGCTCCCACGTTCGACCCCGTACGCGTCGTTTTCCGCCACCCCAAATGAACCAACCCTGGCTCCAAGGTGAACTCTGGGCGACGAGTGTTCGAGGTCGCACCCCGATGGCTGTGGCCAGGACCGATCCCGTGCCTAACCTGGATGCATGGACGTGAACGCGGCGGTCGCCGCAGCGGCAGCGATCGCCGGAGTGCTCACCGGCGTGATCGCCATGCTGGCGTTCCGCTTCAGCGAGCGGGAGCAGAAGCGCCCCACACGTACCTCCCTGCACACCGACCCGGTGCTTCCGCCGGGCGTGGACACCGTCCTGTCCGTCCTCCGCTCCTCCGCGGTCGTCCTCGACGAGGCCGACTCCGTCGTCAAGGCCAGCTCGGCCGCGTACGCGCTCGGCCTGGTCCGGGGCGGGAAGCTGGCCGTGGAGCCCATGCTCCTGATGGCCCGGGACACCAGACGGGACGGGGAGATACGACAGGTCGAACTGGACCTCCCCAGGCGCGGCACCGGGCGCGGGGAGGCCCTCGCCGTCTCGGCCCGTGTCGCGCCCCTGGGGTCGCGGCTGGTGCTGCTCCTCGTCGAGGACCTCACCGAGGCCCGGCGCATCGAGGCGGTACGGCGCGACTTCGTCGCGAACGTCAGCCATGAGCTCAAGACGCCGGTCGGCGCGCTCTCCCTGCTCTCCGAGGCCGTCATGGACGCGTTCGACGACCCGGAGGCCGTGACGCGCTTCGCCGGCCGGATGCAGATAGAGGCGACCCGGCTCACCAACCTGGTCCAGGAGCTGATCGACCTCTCCAGGGTCCAGAACGACGACCCGCTGGAGGACGCCGAGCCCGTCCGCGTGGACGAGCTCGTCGCCGAGGCCATCGACCGCTGCCGCCACCAGGCCGGCACCAAGCAGATCACCATGGCCTCCGGCGGTACGGCCGACCTGAGGGTCTGGGGCAACCGCGGCCAGCTCGCCGCCGCTCTCGGCAACCTCGTCGAGAACGCCGTCAACTACTCCCCGGCCCGCACCCGCGTCGGCATAGCCGCCCGCCGGGTGACCGCGCCCGGCGGGGACCTCCTGGAGATCGCCGTGACCGACCAGGGCATCGGCATCTCCGACAAGGACAAGGAGCGCATCTTCGAGCGCTTCTACCGCGTCGACCCGGCCCGCTCCCGCCAGACGGGCGGCACGGGCCTGGGTCTCGCGATCGTCAAACACGTGGCCGCCTCGCACGGCGGGGAGGTCACGGTGTGGAGCTCCGAGGGTCAGGGCTCCACCTTCACCCTGCGGCTGCCGGAGGCGGGGGCCGCCCGCGACCGCGCACCACACCATCCCGGACTCGATGACGAGACCGGCGGGCCCACCGACTCATCCCCGTACGAACCGCTTCCCGCCCCGGAGGTCCTTCCGTGACCCGAGTGCTTGTCGTCGAGGACGAGGAGTCCTTCTCCGACGCCCTGTCGTACATGCTCCGCAAGGAGGGCTTCGAGGTCGCAGTGGCGACCACGGGGCCCGACGGACTCGACGAGTTCGAGCGCAACGGCGCCGACCTCGTCCTCCTCGACCTGATGCTGCCCGGCCTGCCGGGTACCGAGGTCTGCCGCCAGCTGCGCGGCCGTTCCAACGTCCCGGTCATCATGGTGACCGCCAAGGACAGTGAGATCGACAAGGTCGTAGGCCTGGAAATAGGAGCCGACGATTACGTCACCAAGCCGTTCTCCTCGCGCGAGCTGGTCGCCCGTATCCGCGCCGTACTGCGCCGCCGCGGCGAGCCCGAGGAGGTCACCCCGGCCGCCCTGGAGGCGGGGCCGGTCCGCATGGACGTGGACCGTCACGTGGTCACGGTCTCCGGCTCGAAGGTCGACCTCCCCCTCAAGGAGTTCGACCTCCTGGAGATGCTGCTGCGCAACGCGGGCCGGGTCCTGACCCGTATGCAGCTCATCGACCGCGTCTGGGGCGCCGACTACGTGGGCGACACCAAGACCCTCGACGTCCACGTCAAGCGCCTGCGCGCCAAGATCGAGCCGGACCCGGGGGCGCCCAGGTACCTGGTGACGGTCCGGGGGCTCGGTTACAAGTTCGAGCCGTAAACCGTCGTACGACGTACGAAAGGGCGGGACCTCCTTTCCGGGAGGTCCCGCCCTTCGTCGTACGGCTGCTTACTGGGCCGCGCTCTCGCTCGCCGTCGCGGAGGCCGACGCCTCGCCCGACGGGGTCGCCGAGCCGGTGGCGGACTCGGTGGGGGAGGGAGAGGTCTCCGCGGGAGCCGACGGCATCTCGGTCGGGCCCCACTTCTCGAAGTAGCTCTGGGCCGGGACGACGAAGGCCTTCAGGCTCACGTCGCCGGTCTTGCTGAAGGAGAAGGTGACCTTCTGGGCGTTGCCGTCCTGGACGGCCTCACTGCTGTTCTCCAGGACCGCGGTGGCGTTGCCCTTGCCGCCGAGGACGAGGGAGCCGCCGGCCGGGATGGTCAGCTTCCCCTTGCCCTTGGCGGGGGAGAGCGCGGCGGTGCCGCCGCCGTCCACGGCGATCGTGTCCAGCGTCTGCGCGCTGGTGCCGTTGTTGAACAGGGTCGCGGAGATCACGGCGGGGCCGGTGGACTCCTGGTCGGGCTGGGTGATGACGACGGCGTTCTGCACCTTGATGTCGCCGACGGTGGTGGCCGCGTTGTCCGGCTTGATCTCCAGCGTCTGGGCGTTGGTGCCGGCGCCGCACGCGGCGAGCGAGGCGATCGAGAACGCGATGGCGGCGGCGGCGAGGGCGCCCCGTCGAAGGCTGCTGCTCACGGCGGCGGCAACTCCTTGACTCGAACGGGCGGGGACTGCATAAAGCCGCCCTAAGTGTCTGTCAGCGGCCTTAGGTTACCGAGCCGTTCCCGCGTCATCGCACCCGACCCTCCCCTCGGGGCGTCCGCTTCCCTCAGCAGGGCGTAGTCGGCGGTCGAGTCACTGCCTTCACAAGCGACCCCCTGGTCACTTTGGAGCGGTACTCGTCCGGCATTCACATAAGAGCCCCGCGCATCCGCTCGCAAATCTTCCGTGAAGGAATCCGTGATCGCCCACGGAATTGATCAACGGGTGATCCGGTGGGTGCCGATGATTGTGCGTGATCAATTCCGGATTCGGCGGGGAACGGACTCCGGGCACCGAACGGAGTAGCGGAAGTCGCACACCTGCAACCAGACATATGGGGACGTTCGTCCTCTCTCGAAGGGCTCCGGATGCGTGTAACGTACGCGTTTCACCTCCCCCGGAGAGCTGCTCCGACCTGCGAATACCTTCTTCCGCTCGGCCTCCGCAGCACGTTCCTGTTGCAGTTGTCAAGCCCCGAGATATGCCCTGACCTGCGAAAACGCCATTCAGAACCCGCAGTTTCCGTGTTACCCTGGATAGCCACGGAAGGGGTACCTGTCACATGACGTTCAAGGTTGGCGACACCGTGGTCTATCCCCATCACGGGGCCGCGCTGATCGAGGCCATCGAAACTCGCCAGATCAAAGGCGTGGACAAGACCTACTTGGTGCTGAAGGTCGCCCAGGGTGACCTGACGGTACGTGTGCCAGCGGACAATGCGGAGTTCGTCGGCGTGCGTGATGTGGTCGGTCAGGACGGGCTGGACCGGGTCTTCGAGGTGCTGCGCGCGCCGTACGCCGAGGAGCCCACGAACTGGTC
>JABFXD010000881.1 GCA_013361925.1 Streptomyces sp.
AGCACCTCCACGAAGAGTGCGGCCGGCGAGAGCGCGGCCGGGAAGACGGCCAAGAAGGCGGGCGCGGCGCAGGCCGCGAAGCAGACGGGAGCCACGACAGTGGTTGCGAAGAAGACTCCTGGCACGGCCACGGCGGCGAAGACGGCCGTCCCCAAGGCACGCCTCGCCGCGGCGGAGCCGGGTGAGCTCGCGGTCCGCCCCGGCGAGGACCCCTGGACCCCGGAGGAGGTCGCGGAGGCACGCGCCGAGCTGCAGTCCGAGGCGCTGCGGCTGGGCACCGAGATCACGACGTCCGAGGAGTCCCTGGCGGGCCTGATGCGGGACTCCGGGGACGGCGCGGGCGACGACGACGCCGACACCGGCACCAAGAACATCACGCGCGAGCACGAGATGGCCCTCGCGGCCAACGCGCGCGAGATGCTCGAACAGACCGAGCGGGCACTGGACCGGCTCGACGCGGGTACCTACGGTCTGTGCGAGAACTGCGGCAACCCGATCGGCAAGGCGCGGATGCAGGCGTTCCCGCGCGCGACCCTGTGCGTCGAGTGCAAGCAGAAGCAGGAACGCCGGTACTGAGGGCCCGCAGGGGTGTGCCGTACCCTCGTCCTCAGTCAGGCACCTAGGTTGAGGGACTCACGTGACCGAAGCGGAGCGCATGATCGGTACGCCGGACACCCCTGAGGGGGGCGGGGCCGAGCCGGAGCGGGCAGCCGGGCAGGAGGGTGTCGAGGAGCGGCCCCGGCCCAGGGGCAAGCGCCGGATCGCCGTGCTGTTCGCCGTCGCCGCCTTCGCGTACCTCCTCGACCTCGGCAGCAAGCTGCTCGTCGTGGCCAAGCTGGAGCACCACGCGCCGATCGAGATCATCGGGGACTGGCTGAAGTTCGAGGCGATCCGCAACGCGGGCGCCGCCTTCGGCTTCGGCGAGGCCTTCACCGTGATCTTCACGGTGATCGCGGCGGCCGTGATCGTGGTCATCGCCCGCCTCGCCCGCAAGCTCTACAGCCTGCCCTGGGCGATCGCCCTCGGCCTGCTGCTGGGCGGAGCGCTCGGCAACCTCACCGACCGGATCTTCCGCTCGCCCGGCGTCTTCGAGGGCGCGGTCGTCGACTTCATCGCGCCGAAGCACTTCGCGGTGTTCAACCTGGCCGACTCGGCGATCGTGTGCGGCGGCATCCTGATCGTGCTGCTGTCCTTCAAGGGCCTCGACCCGGACGGCACCGTCCACAAGGACTGAGCCCCGGTTTTCCACAGGCTCGTGCGGGGTGCCGGATCCGGTCCGGCATACTCGACGGGTGAGCACGATTCCCGAGATCCGAACCCTGCCCGTGCCGGACGGCCTGGAGGGCGAGCGCGTCGACGCCGCCATCTCCCGGATGTTCGGCTTCTCCCGCACCAAGGCGGCCGAGCTGGCGGCGGCGGGCAAGGTCCAGGTCGACGGAGCCGTGGTCGGCAAGTCCGAGCGCGTGCACGGCGGCGCCTGGCTGGAGGTCGAGATGCCCGGCGCCCCCGCGCCCGTGCAGATCGTCGCCGAGCCGGTCGAGGGCATGGAGATCATCCATGACGACGACGACGTGGTCGTCATCGTCAAGCCCGTGGGGGTCGCCGCCCATCCGTCGCCCGGCTGGACCGGCCCGACCGTCATCGGCGGCCTCGCCGCCGCCGGGTACCGCATCTCGACCTCCGGCGCCGCCGAGCGCCAGGGCATCGTGCACCGGCTCGACGTCGGCACCTCGGGCCTGATGGTGGTCGCCAAGTCCGAGCGCGCGTACACCTCGCTCAAGCGCCAGTTCAAGGAGCGCACGGTCGACAAGCGCTACCACACCCTCGTCCAGGGCCACCCGGACCCGACGAGCGGCACCATCGACGCCCCCATCGGCCGCCACCCGAACCACGACTACAAGTGGGCGGTCACCGCCGAGGGCAAGGCGTCGATCACGCACTACGACCTCATCGAGGCGTTCCGCGCGGCCTCCCTGCTCGACGTGAAGCTGGAGACGGGCCGCACCCACCAGATCCGCGTCCACATGGCCGCCCACCGCCACCCCTGCGTCGGCGACCTCACCTACGGCGCCGACCCGACCCTCGCCAAGCGGCTGCGTCTGACCCGGCAGTGGCTGCACGCGGTCCGCCTGGGCTTCGAGCACCCCGGGGACGGGCAGTGGGTCGAGTTCGCCAGCGACTACCCGGAGGACCTCCAGCAGGCCCTCGACCAGGTCCGCGAGGAGACGTACGCGTGAGCCGGCCGTCGTACACCGTGCGGGTCGCCGAGGACCCCGCCGACCGGGAGATGTGCTTCGCCGTGCGCAAGCAGGTCTTCGTCGTCGAGCAGGGCGTCCCGGAGGACCTGGAGTACGACGCGTACGACGCCGTGGCGGTGCATGTGCTGGCCGTGCGGGACGACGGGGTGGCGCTGGGCACCGGGCGGCTGCTGTTCGGTCCCCGGGCCGCCGAGAAGGTCGGCGGCGATCTCACCCTGGGCTCCCTGGGGCGGCTCGCGGTCGCCGAGGAGGCGCGCGGACTCGGCGTCGGCGTGGCGCTCGTCCGGGCCATCGAGGACGCGGCACGCGCGCGGGGACTCGCGGCGGTGGATCTGCACGCGCAGACGCACGCGCTGGGCTTCTACGAACGGCTCGGGTACGAGGCGTACGGGCCCGAGTACCTGGAGGCGGAGATTCCGCACCAGGGGATGCGGCGCGCGCTGTAACTGATCGGCGCGGCCGTCATGGCAGGCTGGATGGCTGGAGATTCCTGCTCGTCCGACCCGCCGGAGCCTGACCGTGGATCAGTTGGCCCTGCTGTTCATGCTGTTGCTCGGGGCCGTGGTGAGCGTCCCGGTGGGGGACCGGTTCAAATTGCCGGCGCCGGTGCTCATGACGCTCCTCGGCATCGTGCTCGCGCTGCTCGACTTCGTGCCCAACGTCGACGTCGCGCCCGATCTCATCCTGCCGCTCCTGCTGCCGCCGCTGCTCTACGCGGCCGTACGCCGCACCTCCTGGCGGCAGTTCGCGGCCAACGTACGGCCGATCCTGCTGCTGGCCGTGGCGCTGGTGTTCGTCACCACCGTGTGCGTGGCCGCCGTCGCCCATGCGATCGTGCCGGGGCTGCCGATCGCCGCCGCCGTGGCGCTCGGCGCGCTGGTCGCGCCGCCCGACCCGGTCGCGGCGACCGCCGTCGCCGGACAACTGGGGCTGCCGCGGCGGCTGGTGTCGATCCTGGAGGGCGAGGGCCTCTTCAACGACGTGACGGCGATCGTGCTGTACCACGTGGCGATCGCCGCGGCCGTCAGCGGTTCCTTCCACGCCGGGGAGGCCGCGCTTGAGCTGGTGCTGTCCGCGGTCGTCGCCCTCGTCGTGGGGGTGGTCCTCGGCTGGTGCGCCAACAAGCTGATGGACCTCCTCGACGACACGACCCTCCAGATCGGGCTCACGCTCCTGGTGCCGTACGCCTCCTACGTCCTGGCCGAGGAACTGCACGGCTCCGGGGTGCTCGCGGTGCTCACCACCGCGCTGTTCCTCGCCGAGTACGCCACCGATCCCGACGACGTGGCCACCCGGCTGGCCGGGCACACCTTCTGGGACATCGTCGACACGCTCGTCACCGGCGTCGCCTTCGGGCTGATCGGCCTCGAACTGCACAACGCCGTCCGTACCGCGTCCGGGCGGTGGGGCGAGATGCTCGGCTGGGCCGCCGCGATCGTCGCGGTCGTCGTCCTCGTACGCCTGCTGTGGCTGCTGCCCGCGACCTGGGTCGCCAAGCGGCTGCACGCGAAGCAGGACTACGACGAGGAGATCCCGATGACCTGGCGGGAGACGGTCGTCATGTGGTGGTCGGGGATGCGGGGAGTGGCGTCCGTGGCCTTGGCGCTGGCCATCCCGTTGAAGACCGAGGACGGGGGCGCCTTCCCCGACCGGGACGAGATCGTGTTCATCGCGTTCGGCGTCATCATGGCGACCCTCGTGCTCCAGGGGCTGACCCTGCCGTGGCTGGTCAAGAAGCTCGGCGTGAAGGCCGACACCGCGCGGGAGAAGGAGTTCGAGAAGACCCTCGCCATCCGCGCCGCCAAGGCCGCCAAGCGGCGGCTGAGGGAGATCGAGGAGGTCGAGGAGCTGCCGGAGGAGCTGTCCGAGCAGATGCTGCGGCGGGCCTTCGACATCGGCGTGCGGATCAGTCCCGACATGGGGGACGAGGAGCGGCGCGAGGCGCATCAGCAGCGGGTGAAGCGGTTGAAGCGGGTGCGGCGTATCCAGGGCGAGATGATGAGCGCGGCGCGGCACGAGGTGATGGCGGCGCGCAGTGAGCCGGGGGCGGATCCGGAGGTCGTGGACCGGGTGTTGAGGCACCTCGACGTGCGCAGTCTGCGCTGACCTGGCAGTCGTATGACCTTCGTGTGAACACGGATGACGGGAGCCACCGCCCCTTTTTAGGGTGGGTTCATGGCTCGCAACGTGGTGATCAGTGGTGGTGGAACGGGAATCGGGCTCGCCGCGGCCCGTGTCTTCGCGGCGGACGGGGATCGAGTGCTGCTCCTCGGGCGGCGCAAGGAAGTGCTGGAGCAGGCCGGGGTGCCCGGGGCGCTGACGTATGCCGCCGATCTCAGTGACACGGCCGATGTGCGCGAGGTGGCCGAGTTCGTCGGGCGGGAGCTCGGGGCCGTGGACGTCCTGGTCCACAGCGCCGGCGGGACCGGACAGCTCGAACCGGGCGTCGCCGGTGACGATCCGCTGGACGCCGTCGCGCACCACTGGACCGTCAACTTCCGGCTCAATCTGCTGACCGCCGCGCTGCTCACCGAGGCCCTCAAGGACCGGCTCGCCTCGCCGGGCGGGCGGGTGCTGTTCGTCAGCTCCATCGCCGCCTACCGGGGGTCGGGGAGCGGGGCGTACGCGGCGGCCAAGGCCGGGCTCCATCCGTACGCCCATGACCTGGCCCGGGATCTCGGGCCGCGCGGCATCACCGTGAACGTCGTCGCGCCCGGCTACATCGAGGACACCGAGTTCTTCGGCGGTGCCATCGACCCCGCCCGGCGCGAGCGGCTCATCGACGACACCGCCAACGGCCGCGCCGGGAACCCCGGGGACATCGCGGAGACGCTGCACTGGCTGGCCTCGCCCGGCGCCGGCCATGTGAC
>JABFXD010000712.1 GCA_013361925.1 Streptomyces sp.
GCCTTGGTGATGGTGTCGACGTCGGCGACGTCCGCCAGGACGATCGCCGAGCCGCCGAAGCCGCCGCCGGTCATCCGGGCGCCCAGCGCGCCCGCGTTCACGGCCGCCTCGACGACCAGGTCCAGCTCGGGGCAGGAGACCCGGAAGTCGTCCCGCAGGGAGGCGTGCCCCGCGACCAGCACGGGGCCGATCGCGCGGGTGTCGCCCGACTCCAGCAGGGCGACGGCCTTCTCCACTCGCTCGTCCTCGGTGACGACGTGCCGGACCAGCCGGACCGCCTCCTCGTCGTCGCCGAGCCGGGCGAGGGCCGCGTCGAGGTCGCCGTAGGCGATGTCCCGGAGCGCGTCGACGCCGAGCAGGGCGGCGCCCCGCTCGCAGCCGGCCCGGCGCTTGCCGTACTCGCCCTCGCTGTGGGAGTGCTTGACCTGGGTGTCGACGACCAGCAGGCGCATGCCCTCGGAGGCCAGGTCGAAGGGGATCTGCTTCTGGGAGAGGTCGCGGGTGTCGAGGAAGAGCGCGTGGCCCTCCTCGCAGCAGGCGGACGCCGTCTGGTCCATGATGCCGGTGGGAGCGCCCACGTAGACGTTCTCGGCGCGCTGGCACAGACGGGCCAACTGCCAGCCCGGCAGGCCGAGTTCGTACAGGTCGTTCAGGGCCAGGGCGACCACGACCTCCAGCGCCGCCGAGGACGACAGGCCGGCGCCCGAGGGGACGGTGGAGGTGAGGTGGACGTCCGCGCCGGTCACGGCGTGGCCGGCCTCGCGCAGGGCCCAGACCACGCCCGCCGGGTACGCCGTCCAGTTGCGGTCGGACTCCGGGACGAGGTCGTCCAGGCGCAGCTCCACGACGCCGCCCTCGACGTCGGCCGAGTGCAGGCGCAGGACGCCGTCGTCGCGGCGGGAGACCGCGGCGAGCGCGGTGTGCGGCAGCGCGAAGGGCATCACGAAGCCGTCGTTGTAGTCGGTGTGCTCACCGATGAGGTTGACGCGCCCCGGCGCCGACCAGACGCCTTCGGGCTCGGTGCCGTAGAGCGCCACGAAACCGTCGCGCACCTGCTCTGCGCCCACTACTGCTCCCTAGAGATGTTCTGCGCGAACTCCCACGCGTCCGCGACGATGCCCGCGAGGTCCGCGCGGGACGGGTTCCAGCCCAGCTTCTCGCGGGCGGTGGCGGCCGAGGCCACCAGGGTCGCCGGGTCGCCGCCGCGGCGGGGGGCCACGACCTCGGGGATCGGGTGGCCGGTGACCTGGCGGACGGTCTCGATGACCTGGCGGACGGAGAAGCCCTCGCCGTTGCCGAGGTTGCAGATCAGGTGCTCGCCGGGGGTGGCGGCCTCGACGGCGAGGAGGTGGGCCTCGGCGAGGTCGGCGACGTGGATGTAGTCGCGGACGCAGGTGCCGTCCGGCGTCGGGTAGTCCTCGCCGAAGACGGAGATGGCGTCGCGCTTGCCCTGGGCGACCTGGAGGACCAGCGGGATGAGGTGCGACTCGGGGTCGTGCCGCTCGCCCTGGGCGCCGTACGCGCCCGCGACGTTGAAGTAGCGCAGGGAGACCGCGCCCAGGCCGTGGGCCGCCGCCTCGCCGGTGATCATGTGGTCGACGGCGAGCTTGGAGGCGCCGTAGGGGTTGGTCGGCTTCGTCGGCGCGGTCTCGACGATCGGGACCTGCTCCGGCTCGCCGTAGGTGGCGGCGGTGGAGGAGAAGACGAGCTTGCGGACGCCGGCCTCGCGCATCGCGCCGAGCAGTGCCATGGTGCCGGCGACGTTGTTGTCCCAGTACTTCTCGGGCTTGACGACGGACTCGCCGACCTGGGAGAACGCGGCGAAGTGCAGCACGGCGTCGAAGGAGGCGTCGAGCCACTTGGCGGCGTCGCGGATGTCGCCCTCGACGAACCTGGCGCCGGCCGGGACTCCCTCCCGGAAGCCGGTGGAGAGGTTGTCGAGGACGACGACCTCGTGGCCCGCCTCCAGCAGGTGCTGGGCGACCACGCTGCCGACGTAACCCGCACCACCCGTCACCAGGTACTTACCGCTCATGAACTCGCTACCTCTCGCAGTCGCTCGGCCGCGGCCTCCGGCCGGATGTCGTTGATGAACACGTTCATGCCGGACTCGGAACCCGCGAGGAACTTCAGCTTGCCGGAGGTGCGGCGGATGGTGAAAAGCTCGAGGTGGAGCGCGAAGTCGTCACGGCTGACGCCCTCGAACTCCTCCAGCTGGCCGAACGGGGCCTGGTGCCAGGCCGCGATGTACGGCGTCGCGGGCTCCCCTTCACCGAAGATCCGGTCGAAGCGCCTCAAGAGTTCCAGATAAACCTTGGGGAATTCTGAGCGCGCGTCCTCGTCGAGCCCGAGCAGGTCCGGCACCCGGTGCTTCGGATAGAGGTGGATCTCGTAGGGCCAGTGCGCGGCGTACGGCACGAACGCGACCCAGTGTTCACTCTCCAGGACGACCCGCTCACCGGCGAGTTCGGTCTCCAGCACGCTGTCGAAGAGGTTCTCGCCGCCGGTGGCCTCCTTGTGCTGGGCCACCTGGCGCAGCATCAGGGCGGTGCGAGGCGTGGTGAACGGGTACGCGTAGATCTGCCCGTGCGGATGTCCGAGGGTCACCCCGATCTCGGCGCCGCGGTTCTCGAAGCAGAACACCTGCTCAACGGAGGGCAGATGAGACAGCTCCGACGTCCGGTCCGTCCACGCCTCCAGGACGAGGCGTGCCTGCTCCTCGGTGAGGTCGGCGAAGGACGCGTTGTGGTCGGAGGTGAAGCAGACGACCTCGCAGCGGCCCGAGTCGCCGGCCAGGGAGGGGAAACGGTTCTCGAAGACGACGGCGTCGTACGACGAGTCCGGGATCTCGCTCAGCCGGTCGCCCTCGGAGGGGCAGAGCGGGCATTCGTCGGCGGGCGGGTGGTAGGTGCGGCCCTGCCGGTGCGAGGCGATGGCCACCGAGTCGCCGAGGAGCGGGTCGCGGCGGACCTCGGAGGTGGTGACGGTCCGCTCCAGGGGGCGGCGGTCGACCGCGTCCCGCACGGTGTCGTCACGCAGGTCGTAGTAGATGAGCTCACGACCGTCGGCCAGCCGGGTCGAGGTCTTCTTCACCGCCGGACTCCTTCACTCAAACAGAACTAAACACAAGTAACCATAACTCGACAGCAGCGTCAACATCAGAATCAAACAAAGAACGCCAGCCGAAGGGTTCAATTGCCCCATGCAAACCCCCACAGAGGTCACAAATCTGGCGGCCGAGCTGCGACTCCCCACGAACTGGCTCGACTACACGATCCTGGCGATCTACTTCGTCGTGGTCCTGGGCATCGGCTTCGCCGCCCGCAGATCGGTGAAGACCAGCCTCGACTTCTTCCTCTCCGGACGTTCGCTGCCCGCCTGGATCACCGGCCTCGCCTTCATCTCGGCCAACCTCGCCGCCACCGAGATCCTGGGCATGGCCGCCAACAGCGCCCAGTACGGCGCGTACACCGTGCACTGGTACTGGATCGGCGCCATCCCGGCCATGGTCTTCCTGGGCCTGGTGATGATGCCCTTCTACTACGGCAGCAAGGTCCGCTCGGTCCCCGAGATGCTGCTGCTGCGCTTCGACAAATGGGCACACCTGCTCAGCTCGGCCCTGTTCGCCTTCGCCGCGATCCTGATCGCCGGGGTGAACCTGTACGCCCTCGCGATCGTCGTCGAGGCGCTCCTTGGCTGGCCGCAGTGGGTGGCGATCGTGGTCGCGGGCGCGTTCGTGCTGGCGTACATCACCCTCGGCGGACTGTCGTCGGCGATCTACAACGAGGTGCTCCAGTTCTTCGTGATCCTCGCGGCCCTCATCCCGATCGTGGTCCTCGGCCTGAAGAAGGTCGGCGGCTGGGACGGTCTGACGGACAAGCTGACGGCTGAGCACGGCGCGAACTTCACGACGGCCTGGGGCGGTACCGGCATCGGCTCGGACAACCCGCTGGGCGCGAACTGGCTGACCATCGTGCTCGGCCTCGGTTTCGTCCTCTCCTTCGGCTACTGGACGACGAACTTCGCCGAGGTCCAGCGCGCCCTGTCGGCGAAGAACCTGAGCGCCGCCCAGCGCACGCCGCTGATCGCCGCGTTCCCGAAGATCTTCATCGTCTTCCTGGTGATGATCCCGGGCCTGACCGCCGCCGCCCTGATCCCCGGCTTCGGCACCGCCGACTCGGGCTACCAGTACAACGACGCGATCCCCTATCTGATGGAACAGCTGCTGCCCAACGGCGTGCTGGGCATCGCGGTGACGGGTCTGCTGGCCGCGTTCATGGCGGGCATGGCGGCCAACGTGTCGTCCTTCAACACGGTGTTCACCAACGACATCTGGGGGCGGTACGTGCAGCGCGGCCGCGAGGACGAGTACTACGTGCGCTTCGGCCGGCTGATCACGGTGATCGGTGTGGCGGCCTCGGTGGGGACGGCGTTCCTCGCCTCCTCCTTCTCCAACATCATGAGCTACCTCCAGACCCTGTTCTCCTTCTTCAACGTGCCGATGTTCGTGGTCTTCATCGTCGGCATGTTCTGGAAGCGGGCGTCGGTGAAGTCCGGCTTCTGGGGCCTGCTCGCGGGCACGGTCGCGGCGATGGTGAACTACTTCTGGATCTACAAGCAGGGCATCATCGACATCCCCTCCGACCAGGGCGCCAACTTCGTCTCCGCGATCGTCGGCTTCGTCGCGGGCGCGGTCGTGATGTTCGCGGTGTCGATGTTCACCGCGCCGAAGCCGGCCGAGGAGCTCCAGGGCCTGGTCTACGGCACCCGCTCCCCCGGCATGTCCGAGGCCCCCGCCGAGGGCGACGACGCCTGGTACCGCAGGCCGGCCCTGCTGGGCTGGGGCGCGATCGTGCTGGCCGCCGCCTGCTACATCCCGTTCTCGTTCTGATCGCGGGAGGATTGAGAGACCATGTCTGAGCACCACGGATATTCCGAGAAGGACGTCCAGCGGGAAGTCGCCGAGCTCCAGGCCAAGTCGGCCACCGCGGCCCGCATCTTCGACCTGCGCCGCATCATCGGCGGTCTGTTCGTCCTGTACGGGGTCATCGTCACGATCGCCGGCATCAACCCGTCCGACGCCACGCTCGACAAGGCGGAGGGCGTCAACATCAACCT
>JABFXD010000744.1 GCA_013361925.1 Streptomyces sp.
GGGAGGGACGACAGTGTGCGGCGGAGCTGTGTCCGGGAATCATCTTCCCAACCCCATACCCCCAAGGGTACGGCGGCACGCCTCCTTCGCCCATATCCCGCTCACGGTCGGTGAGGGGTTCCAGGGAGCATGCACGAGGGGGCGCCCGTAACGCAATGGTTGCTGCGCTGTACAGGCGGTTTGCACAGGATTCAAGCGCCCGACGCCCCCCGAAGGGCCCTGCGGGCAGTGACCGACCGCTCGAACAGGCGTTGAACCCCGCGACCCACCCCCAGGGAGCACGCCATGTCCGGACACCGACCGCCCTCCGACGAATCCGCCACGGACGTGGTCCGCTGGGCGGCCTTCAGCTGCGTCCTCGTGCCGGTGGTCCTTGTCTGGTACGGCTCCTCGCTCGCCGGCGCCGCCGGCACCGCCCTGGGCCTCGCCGCCGTCACGGCGGTCTGCCGGGTGCTGCTGCGCCAGTCGGAGCGCGGCGCGGCGCGCTTGCTCGCCGAGGAACACGCACCCCATCGTGGCCGTCGTCACAGGACCGGATCCGGGTCTCATCGAGGCGGTCGTCACACTGGGGGAAACTCACCGGTCGCGTGACCGGTTTCCATGCACGGACCCGTATCTTTTCAGCCAACTTCTCGGCCCCGCACACCCGTTGCCCCCAGCACCCCCCACCCCCCGTTCGACCTGCACGGAAAGGGTCCTGGGGCCCCTTCGCACCCCTCGTGGATTGGCCACTACGACGAGGCGCACTTCCCTGCACGGCCCGTGAGTGCAACGCTTCGTGATCGAATGCTTCACGCCAAGTTGCCATGTCGACAATGTGCCGGTTGCCGAACTGGTCACCCCGGCACCACGGGACACAGTAGATTCGATCTTGACGTCTTACGGCGGGGGACTCGTGCAGGACCGAGGGGAAACGTGCAGGAGCGACACAACCGAGGAGCCGCGACCACCGAGGGGGGCTTAGCAGTATGAGCCACGACTCCACTGCCGCGCCGGAAGCCGCGGCCCGGAAGCTTTCCGGGCGACGCCGCAAGGAGATCGTCGCGGTGCTGCTGTTCAGCGGCGGCCCCATCTTCGAGAGTTCCATACCGCTGTCGGTGTTCGGGATCGACCGCCAGGACGCCGGCGTGCCGCGCTACCGCTTGCTGGTGTGCGGCGGCGAGGAAGGCCCGCTGCGGACCACAGGGGGCCTGGAACTCACCGCGCCACATGGCCTGGAGGCGATCTCGCGGGCGGGCACGGTCGTCGTGCCGGCCTGGCGTTCGATCACCTCGCCACCGCCCGAGGAAGCACTCGACGCACTGCGTCGGGCGCACGAGGAAGGCGCCCGTATCGTCGGGCTGTGCACGGGTGCCTTCGTCCTCGCCGCGGCGGGCCTGCTGGACGGCCGCCCCGCGACCACACACTGGATGTACGCGCCGACGCTGGCCAAGCGCTACCCGTCGGTGCACGTCGATCCACGAGAACTCTTCGTGGACGACGGCGACGTGCTGACCTCCGCCGGCACGGCGGCCGGCATCGACCTCTGCCTCCACATCGTGCGCACGGACCACGGCAACGAGGCGGCGGGCGCACTGGCCCGGCGTCTGGTCGTGCCCCCGCGCCGCTCGGGCGGTCAGGAGCGCTACCTCGACAGGTCTTTACCTGAGGAGATCGGCGCCGACCCGCTCGCCGAGGTCGTCGCCTGGGCGCTGGAGCACCTCCACGAACAGTTCGACGTGGAGACGCTGGCGGCGAGGGCGTACATGTCGCGACGCACCTTCGACCGCCGCTTCCGCTCGCTGACGGGATCGGCCCCTCTCCAGTGGCTGATCACCCAGCGGGTGTTGCAGGCCCAGCGTCTGCTGGAGACATCGGACTACTCGGTGGACGAGGTCGCGGGCCGCTGCGGCTTCCGGTCGCCGGTGGCGCTGCGCGGGCACTTCCGCCGCCAGCTGGGCTCGTCGCCCGCCGCGTACCGGGCCGCGTACCGGGCCCGGCGTCCGCAGGGCGACAAGCCGCCGACCGACACCGACGGCGCCACGGGCCCCTCGGGGCCGCCGCTCCTCCACCCGGAGGCCGGTCCGGTCCCGCTCCAGACCCGCCGTACGGCGGCGGCGAGCGCGATGGGTCCGGCGGCGCAACTGTCGGCGAGTCTGCCGGGGCAGCGCAGCGGCTCGTGAGGCGCTGAGGCGTTGACGCCGGACGGGGTGATCCACTCATCCCGTCCGGCGTTCCGCCATGCCGTGCCGCGATCATGGCCGTGGCCGGGAGACTGGCTGCACCACCGGTCCTCCCAAACCGCGACACCAGCTTTAGGGTGTTCGCATGAACGATCGCATGGTGTGGATCGACTGCGAGATGACCGGCCTCTCGCTGTCCGACGACGCTCTCATCGAGGTAGCCGCCCTCGTCACCGACTCCGAGCTGAACGTACTCGGCGAAGGAGTGGACATCGTCATCCGCCCGCCGGCCCGGGCGCTGGAGACGATGCCGGAGGTGGTGCGTCAGATGCACACCGCGTCCGGACTGCTCGACGAGCTGGCGGGCGGCACCACGCTCGCCGACGCCGAGGAACAGGTCCTCGCCTACATCCGGGAGCACGTCAAGGAAGCCGGCAAGGCTCCCCTGTGCGGCAACTCGGTGGGCACCGACCGCGGTTTCCTGGCCCGGGACATGACGGCGCTGGAGGGCTACCTCCACTACCGCATCGTCGATGTCTCCTCGGTGAAGGAACTGGCCCGCCGCTGGTACCCGCGCGCCTACTTCAACAGCCCCGAGAAGAACGGCAACCACCGCGCCCTCGCCGACATCCGCGAGTCGATCGCGGAGCTGCGCTACTACCGGGAGGCCATCTTCGTGCCGCAGCCCGGCCCCGACTCGGACACCGCGCGCACGATCGCGGCCAAGCACGTACTGCCTGCTCAGTAGGCGGATGAGGGTCCTCCGGAGGGGCGCCGTAAAAGCCGTGCGCGAGCACCCCTTCGGACCCTGTACACTTTTTCTCGGCCGGTAGGGAACACCACAAAGTCCCTCGCCGGTCGTGGTGGGTGTAGCTCAGCTGGTAGAGCACCTGGTTGTGGTCCAGGATGCCGCGGGTTCGAGTCCCGTCACTCACCCTGAACAGTCGGCCGGTGACCTTGGCAACAAGGTCACCGGCCGACTGCGTTGCGCACCCCGAACCCGTCCATGTAGTCGCGGACTTGAACCAGCTCGCCGTCCCGTACGCGCAGCACCAGCAGACCCGGTACGTCGACGGTCCCCGTCCGTCCGGGCACAGACGCCACCACGGTGTGCTCGGCGACGACCACCTCCGGGTCACCGGTGTCATGGACCGCCGCCACCTCGATCCGCTCCACCCGCACGGGACTGCGCCCCCACGCCCCCCGATACCCCGCCCGCACCGCCTCCCTCCCCTGGAACCGCGGCGGGAAGCCGGGGCTCGCGAACGGGAACTCGTGCACCGCGTCCTCGGCGTAGAGATCCGCGAGATCGTCGGCCGACTTGTCGCGCATGGCCCGGTAGTAGCGAGCGAGCACATCCCGAGGACCACTCATGCCCCCACCCCTTTCACTCAACGCTTGTTGAGCCACTGACTCTACGGCCGCTCCGCCGCACCGGTCAACGCTTGTAGAGTGAACGAGTGAGTGAACGGGTGAGCGAACCTGCCATGACCCGCGCCGAGCGGCGCCTCGCCAGCCGGGCCCGGATCCTGGAGAGCGCCCGCGGGCTGTTCGCCGAGCGGGGCTTCGAGCGGACGACGATCCGTGCGGTGGCGGCGGGGGCCGGGGTGGACCCGGCACTGGTGATGCAGCACTTCGGCAGCAAGCGGGACCTGTTCACGGAAGCGGTCGCGGCACCCCCGGACATCGGGGCGGTCAAAGACCCGGACGGCGTCGTCGACCAGCTCCTCACCACCCTCGGCGTCAAACTCGGCGGGCTTCCCGACGGCACGCTGGCCACCCTGCGCTCGATGCTCACCGACCCGGCGGCGGCGGAGCACGCCCGTACGGCGATGACGCGGCAGATCGACGGCCTGGCCGCCACCCTCCCGAGCGCCGCCGAGGACGACGCCGAGCTGCGCGCCGCACTGGCCGTCACCGCCCTGGTCGGCATCACGATCGGCCACCAGCTCCTGGGCCTGCCCGCCCTTCGCGAGGTCCCCGCGGACCGGGTGGCCGCACTGCTCCGTCCCGCCCTCAAGGCCCTGACGGATCCGCCCGCTTGAGAGAGGAGCCCCCGTGCTGACCGAGCCCATCCGCACGGCCCGCCTGGACCTCGTCCCGCTGGCGGTGGAGCACGCGGCGGAGATGTCGGGCGTCCTGGCCGACCCCGCCCTGCACACGTACATCGGCGGCGAGCCCCTCTCCCCGGAGGCCCTGCGCGCCCGCTACGAACGCCTGACCGCCGGCTCACCGGACCCGGCCGTCTCCTGGCACAACTGGGTCCTGCGCCTGCGCACGGCCGACTGCCTGATCGGCACCGTCCAGGCGACGGTCACCCCGGCCCGCCGCACGGCGGAGATCGCCTGGATCACCGGCACCCCCTGGCAGGGCCGGGGCCTCGCCACGGAAGCGGCCCGCGCCCTGACCACCTGGCTCGTCCGCCACTACATCCGCACGATCACGGCCCACATCCACCCCGCCCACCAGGCCTCGGCGGCGGTGGCGAGGGCGGCGGGGTTGTCGCCGACGCAGGAGGTGGACGACGAGGGAGAGGTGGTGTGGCGGTTGTCGCTGGGGGGTTGAGGGGGCGTGACTCCGGACGACTCAGGACGACTCAGGACGACACCGGCCGTCGTTCAGACGCGGGCGTCCCGCTGGTCGGCGCCCTTCTACGACGAAGCCCGTGCCACCAGTTCCGTCACCAGTTCCACCTGCCGTCGGTCCAGCCCCCTGGACGCGGCCGGCCTGCGGTCCGCGATCTCGGTCAGGAGAAGGTTGATCATTTGGCGGCCCATCTCGGCGATGGGCTGGCGGACGCTGGTGAGGGGCGGCTCCATGTGGCGGGCTATGGCGGAGTCGTCGTAGCCGACCAGCGCCACGTCGTCGGGGATGCGGCGGCCCGCCTCCCTGAGGGCCTGGCGGGCGCCGGCCGCGGTGACGTCGGAGGCGGCGAAGACCGCGTCCAGGTCG
>JABFXD010000099.1 GCA_013361925.1 Streptomyces sp.
GCCGGTCCCGGTCCGGAGGATCTCCAGACACTCGCCCGCGATCAGCTCGCGGGCCATCACCGACCACAGCGGGCGGGCCCGGGCCAGGTACGCGGCCGGCAGACCGCTGGTGGCGAACAGCTCCCCGGCCAGCGCCATCAGCAGATCGCCGACCAGCATCGCCAACGACCTCGCCGCCGCCGTGCCGCCCGGACGACGGTGCCGTACGGCCTCGCGCAGGGCGACCTGTGCCGTGGGGCGTCCGTGCCGCAGCGGACTGTCGTCGATGAGGTCGTCGTGCACGACCGCGGCGGCGTGCACCAGCTCCATCGACGCCGCCGCCCGTACCAGCGCGTCGTTGTCCGGCTGCCCGACCGCGCGCCAGCCCCAGTAACAGAAGGCCGCGCGCAGCCGTTTGCCCTGCGCGACCGACTCCTCCAGCTGTGCCGCCACCGGGGAGAGCAGGGGATCGATCGCGGCGAACCGGTCGGCCTCCTCGGCGACGAACCGGCCGAGCACCTCGTCCACGCGGGCCTTGAACGCGGCCGGTTCCCACCGGTCAGTCATCGACGGCGCTCCTGCGCGCCAGGGCGTGCCGGGCGAGGATCTCCAGGTGTGCGGGTGGCACGGCCGCATACCGGTCCAGGGCGAGGCGGCCCCGTGCGACGAGGTCCTGCTCGGCCTGTGCCGCGAGCTCCACGGTGTCCGAGCGGCGCAACAGCCCCCGCACCGTGCCCACGGCCGACCCCAGTGTGCTCACCGCGAGGTCGGCCAACCCGGCCGCCAGCAGTAACGCCTGCTCGTTCAGGCCTTCGTGGCGGCCCGCTTCTCGTGTCATCTCGTCCCCACCCGCAGCACCTCAGGCGGCGCCGGTCATGCGCCGTCCCTCCGAGCATCGCCGCACCGCCGGTGCCGGTTCCGGAGAACTCACGATCGGGTGATCATCTCGCTCGACCGTACGGATCATCACCGCGGACCACCGGCAGAAGCCGTGGACCGCCGGCAGAAGCCGCGGCCCGCCCGCTGTAGTCGCGGCTCACCTGCGGAAGCCGCAGCCCTCCCGACGTAGTCGCGACCCCGCTCCGCCCGTAGTCGCGGCCCGCCCGCCGTAGTCGCAACCCACCCGCCCGTAGCCGCAACCCGCCCGCCGAAGCCGTACCCCCCGCCCGAGCCGCACCCTGGCGCAGCGTGCGGCGTCCCGTCAGCCTCGATACCCCCGCAGCTTCCGGTACAGCGTCGCGCGGGCGATGCCCAGGGACGCCGCCGCGCGGGCCTTGTTGCCGCCGTGGAGGCGGAGGGCGTCCAGGATGGCGGACCGTTCGGCGCGTTCCATGGGGGTGAGCGGTCGGGGCGCGGGGCCCTCGCGTACGGGGTCGGGGAGTTCGGTCCGGCGGACCGGGCCGGTCGTGCGTCGATGGTCCGCCAACGTGCGTACGAGGTGGGCGAGTTCGGTGACGTTGCCGGGCCAGGGGTGCCGTTCCAGGGCACGCAGCGCGTCCAGGGCCCAGGTCAGCGGAGGGCGTCCGGGTGCGGGGCTCGGGGCCAGGGCGGTGAGCAACTCCCGGATGTCCTCGGGGCGTTCGCGGAGCGCGGGCAGGGTGACCGAGCGGGCCGCGAGGGTGTCCAGGAGGCGTTGGAGGCAGGGCCCCGGTGGGGCTCCGGGGGTGTAGGTGACGAGGAGCGGCACGTCCGGGCGCGTGGCCAGGAGTGAGTTGAGGGCGGCCGTGTCGGGCGCGGCGAGCCGTTCGACGTGCCGGACGATGAGGGGGCGTCCGGTGCGCAACGCGTCGGTACGGGTGCCGAGTTCTGTCTCCGCCGCGTCCATGACCAGCGGCCTGTCGGTGAGTTCCCGGGCCAGCGCGCTCTTGCCGGTCCCGCGCTCGCCGATCAGCAGCAGGGGTTCGCCGGAAGCGGCCAGCTCCAGGGCTCGGTCGACCGCGTGCCGCCACGGCACCGAACTCCCGGCCAGGCCCACCTCACGCCTTCTCGGTGTGACCACGACCGGATGCCCCGACGACTCCAGCACCGCGACCGCGCCGACGACGGAACCCAGGTGAACGACGGGGGTGAGACGCGCGGTCCCGCCGGTGTCGTCCGGGAGGGTGAGGGCCGGCAGACCGGTGACGGTTCCGCCGCTCGCGCTGGCGCCCCCGCCGCCGATCTCGCCTCCGCCTCCGCCGACCCCGCCGGCCTTGCCCCCGCCGCCGATCTCGCCTCCGCCTCCGCCGACTTCGCCTCCGCCGCCCCCGCCTGCCCCACCCTCCGCCCGCGCAGCCCCCCGCATCAGCGCGACCACCCTCCGCTCCAGTTCCTCCAGCCCCTGCGGCGACAGCAGGCGCCCGGCCGCCTCGCTCACGAGCCGGTTGCGGCCGTCGAGGGCGACGACCGGGCGCCCCTGCTCACCCGCCGTACGCAAGTACGCGTCCAGCAGCACGCGTTCGGCGGTCCGGGAGCGGGCGAGCAGCTCGGTCTCGACGGCGGTCGCCACGGCCTCGGCGAGCGGAGCGGCGGGATGCGGCCCGCACCCGGCCCCGGTGACGCATCCGGCGCACAGTCCCGAGGTCACCGTCACCGTGCCGAGTGGTTGTCCGGTCTCCGGCGCCCGCACCGGCACGCTGACCGCCGAGACGTCCTGCCATCGGTCGAGGTAGTGCTCGGGCCCGTGCACCTCGGCCCGTCGGCGCGTGTGCAGGGCGAGGGCCGCGCTGTTGTGGCCGACCCGCTCCTCGGAGAGGTCCCGGCAGAGGCGGTCCGGCGCGAACCCGGTCGCCCACAGCACCCGCAGCCGGGCGTCGGTGAGCACCAGGGACGCCTCCGCCGTGACGAGCGACTCGGTGATCCGGTCGAGCACCGGGCGGGCGGCGGTGAGCAGGGCGGACTCGGTGGCCGCAGACTCGGGCGCGTCCGGGGCGGCGGGAGGTACGTCGTGTCGTACGCCGAGGAACCGGGCACGCTTCCACGCGGCGAGGACGTCGTCCGGCACCCCGTCCGGCGGTTGCCGGCCGCGCAGGAACAGCTCGCGGGCGCGGCGCAGCGACGTGAGGGCGGTGGGGCGCTCTGCGGTGGTCATGGCGGCACCCACCCTACGGGGAACGGTTGAACGCGAAACAACCACCCGTCTGTCTCATATTGAGTCACCCGTGTTCCGGCCGCTCCCTTCATGATCTTGAAGAGCCGGTGCCTGTTCTCATTCCCTGGAGCGTCCCCGTGTCCCGCGTCCCCACCGCCGAGCCCGATGTCGTGACCGACGTACTCATCGTCGGCAGCGGCCCCGCGGGCGCCTCCGCCGCGCTCGCCCTCAGCACCTACGGCGTACCCAACATCGTCGTCACCAGGTACGCGAGCCTCGCCGACACGCCCCGGGCGCACATCACCAACCAGCGCACCATGGAAGTGCTGCGCGACCTCGGCGTCGAGGACGAGGTCGTCGCGAAGGCGACCCCGCAGCACCTGATGGGCAACACGACGTTCTGCACCAGCCTGGCCGGCGACGAGCTGGGCCGGATCCGCTCCTGGGGCAACGACCCCCTCGTGCAGGCCGCCCACGAACTCGCCAGCCCCACCCGCATGTGCGACCTGCCCCAGCACCTCATGGAACCGGTGCTCATGGACGCGGCCGTCGCACGCGGCACGCGGCTGCGCTTCTCCACCGTCTACCAGTCCTTCGTCCAGGACGACGACGGCGTGACGGTGACCGTCGAGGACCGGCTGCGCGGCGACACGTACACCATCCGCGCCAAGTACCTCATCGGCGCCGACGGCGGCCGCAGCCAGGTCGCCGAGGACGCCGGGCTGCCCATGGGCGGCCAGATGGGCGTGGCCGGCAGCATCAACATCGTCTTCGACGCGGACCTGAGCAAGTACACCGCCCACCGCCCCTCCACCCTCTACTGGGTGCTCGCCCCCGGCGCCACGGTCGGCGGCATCGGCGCGGGCCTGGTGCGCTGCGTCCGGCCCTGGAACGAGTGGCTGATCGTGTGGGGGTACGACGTCAGCGCCGGCGCCCCCGACCTGACCACCGAGTACGCCGAGTCGATCGTCCGCCAACTCGTCGGCGACGACGACATCCCGGTGACCGTCAAGTCGTCCTCGGCCTGGACCGTCAACGAGATGTACGCCGAGACCTACGCCAACGGGCGCGTCTTCTGCGCCGGCGACGCCACCCACCGGCACCCGCCGTCCAACGGCCTCGGCTCCAACACCTCCGTCCAGGACTCCTACAACCTGGCCTGGAAGCTCAAGCTCGTCCTCGACGGCACCGCCGCCCCGAGACTGCTCGACACCTACACCGCCGAACGCGCCCCGATCGGCCGCCAGATCGTCACCCGCGCCAACAAGTCCATCGGCGAGACCGCCCCGATCTTCGAGGCGCTCGACGGCCTCTCCCCGCAGACCCCCGAACAGCTCTGGGCCAACATCGCCGCCCGCAAGGACACGGGGGAGGCCGCGGAGAAGCAGCGTGCCAGGCTCCGGGAGGCCATCGCCTTCAAGGCCTACGAGTTCAACGCCCACGGCGTCGACCTCAACCAGCGCTACACCTCCGCCGCCATCGTCCCCGACGGCACCGACGACCCCGGCTTCGACCGCGACCCCGAGCTGTACCACCAGCCCTCCTCCCGCCCCGGCGCCAAGCTTCCGCACGCCTGGATCACCTCCGGCACCCGCATGCTCTCCACCCTCGACACCGTCGGACAGGGCCGCTTCACCCTCCTCACCGGGATCGGCGGCACAGCGTGGGTGCGCGCGGCCGGCGCCCAGGAGCTGGAGATCGCCACCGTCGTCATCGGTCCGGGGCAGGAGTACGAGGACCCGTACGGCGACTGGGCGCGGCTGAGCGAGGTGGCCGACGCGGGCGCGCTCCTCGTACGCCCCGACGGTCATGTCGCGTTCCGGCACGCGACGGCGCCGGATTCCGCGGCGGACGCCGAGCGCAGGCTCACCGAGGCGGTACGGAGGATCCTCGGACATGCCTGACGCCACCCGGAACCTCACGGAAGCCGTCGTCGACAGCCTCGGCACCACGACCGACCCCCGCCTGCGCGAGCTGCTCACCGCCCTCACCCGCCACCTCCACGCCTTCGCCCGCGAGACGGGGCTCACGACGGCGGAGTGGGAGCGGGCGATCGCCTTC
>JABFXD010000469.1 GCA_013361925.1 Streptomyces sp.
TCATAGCCGCACTCCCTGATCTGCTCGAGGACGGCGTCGAAGAACTCCTGCTCACGCTCGCGCGAGATCTTGGAGCGGCGCGAGGCGGCGACCGTGTCCGGTCCGTCCGCGGCCTGCGACGTCATCGGCTCTTCTCCTCGTTTCTAGTGCGGCTCAAGCTGCCGCGGCCAAGGTGTTGAGGGTCTGCGTTCCAGTGTGGCGTACGTCTATCGATACTCGAGTGTACCGGTACTGGACCGTATCGGTACACTGGCGTATCGGTACGCACCCGTATCGCTGAGTCTGGTGCGGAGCGCGATGAGTTCCCCGCGCTCCGGAAGTCACCAGTTCAGCCCGCACCACCGTCAGCGAAGGGGCCGGGGGATGAATGCCCGCACCGAGCCTGCAGAAGGAGAGACCGACGCGATAGCGCGGCCTCCGCTCGTCCGTGAGCTCCTGCTCGTCGCAGGGCTCTTCCTCGTCTACAAGTTCGGCCGCCAGCTGGCGACCGGCCACACCGGCGAGGCCTTCGGCAACGCGCACCGCGTGTGGGACCTGGAACGAGCCGTCCACCTGCCCGGCGAGGGCTCCGTGCAGAACCTGCTGCTGCACGGCGACACCCTCGTGCACCTCGCGAACACCTACTACGCGACGGTCCACTTCCCGGCCACCGCGGCCTTCCTGATCTGGCTCTATCTGCGCCGGCCCACGCACTACGTCTGGGCCCGCCGGATCCTCGCCGCCGTCACCGCCGCCGCCCTGGTGGTCCATCTCACGTTCCCGCTGGCCCCGCCGCGCATGCTGGCCGCGACGGGCCTGGTGGACACCGCGAAGGTCTACGGCCCCTCGGTCTACGGCCCGCCGCAGACCGACCACCTCTCGAACCAGTTCGCGGCGATGCCCTCCCTGCACTTCGGCTGGGCCCTGATGGTGGCGATCGGCCTGATCGTGGCGACCAGGTCGCGCTGGCGCTGGCTGTGGCTGCTGCACCCGCTGCTGACCCTGACCGTGATCGTCGGCACCGCCAACCACTACTGGCTCGACGCGATCGTGGCCGCCGCCATGCTGGGCATCGCGCTCGCGGTCATCCGCCTCCCGCGCCGGCCCGAGCGCACCAGGACCCCCGCGGGACGCGCCCAGGAGAACCCGGCCGCCGCCGACGCCGACGCCAACGCCAACGCCGAGAAGAACGTCCTGGTCGGAGCGGGCCGATGAGCGCCACCGTCCTCGCCGTCGTCCTCTCGCTCTTCTCCGCCGTCGCCTACGCGGCCGCGGCGGTCGCCCAGGAGCGGCTGGCCTCCCGCAACCCGGGCTCGGGCATGGTGCGGATGCTCACCTCGGGCGCCTGGTGGGGGTCCGTGGTCCTGAACGCCTCCGCCGCGCTGCTGCACGTGGTGGCCCTCAAGTACGGCCCGCTCACCGTGGTCCAGCCGCTGGGCGCGCTCACCCTGGTCGCCGCCGTGCCGATGGGCGCGCGCGTGGCCGGGCGCCGGGTCAGCGCCACGGAGTGGCGGGGCACGGCGTACACGCTGATCGGTCTGGCCGCGATCCTGGTCACGGCCTCCGGGGCCGCCCCCGAGAACGTCCTCAGCACACCCGAGGCGCTCGCGGTGGCCGGTGTCACCGCCGCACTGATCGGTCTGCTGGCCCGTCGCGGCACCCGCCCCGGGCTGCGGCACGCGACCGGGTCGGGGTTCGCCTCCGGGGTCGCCTCGGCCCTCACCCAGACGGTGACGGTGGCGGCGACCGACCGCTCGGAGTCGCTGCTGAGCGTGCAGGTGATCGGCGTGGCCCTGCTGGTCGCGGCGTTCGCGGCGGGCGGTCTGCTGCTGTCCCAGGTGGCCTACCGGGGCGGCCTCGGCGCCCCGCTCGCGGTGGTGACCCTGGCGAACCCGCTGGCCGCCGCGGTGATCGGCCTGTCCCTGCTCGGCGAACGCCTCCAGGGCGGCGCCGCGGGCGTCCTGCTGGCGCTGTCCGGAGCGGGCGTGGCGGCCTGGGGCGTGGTGCTGCTGAGCCGGGTGACGCCGCAGCCGGCGGTCGCGCCCAGCAAGGTCGTCGCGTCCGGCGGACCCGCCGCAGAGGACCCGGTGGCGGCCCATCCCGTGGCCGCCGTACTCGCTCTGGAGTCCGCGAAAGCGGCGGCCCAGCAGGGGCTGGTCCCCCGGCAGCCCAAGCAACCGGGGCACCTCACGTCACTGTGAGCCGAGCGGCCGTGAACCGGCCTGGGGAGCCGGGCGCCGATCCGCCCGGCTCCGCGCTACTCGGCGATGATCGCCGGGTCGCTCACCCCGGCCCGGCCGTTCTCGACATGCCCGGCGAATCCGCGCAGGAACGCCGGGTCCGCGTCGGACGTGACGGTCAGGTCGTACCAGCGCCGGCTCGCCGTGAGGCCGATCGTGCGTCTGACGGTGGCGCCGGGCCGTACGGTCACCGAGGTCGTGGCGCCGCCGTACCCGTTGACGATCTTCAGCCGTACGCTGCCGGTCCCCTGGTTGGTGAGGGTCAGCTCGACGTCGTCGCCGCAGTGCCGCGCGGTGACCTCGGGTCCGGCCGTCTTGTTGCCGCCCTTGAAGGCGCGCGCGAACCCGTTCGGGCCGTGCACGGTCAGGTCGTACGAGCCGTTCGAGTACGCCGAGTTCCAGGTGTCGGCGACGGACTTGCCGGCCTCGGTGGTGTAGGTCCAGGGTCCGTCGGCGCGGTTGCCGGACGTGACCAGGAAGCCCGCGCCCGCCCGGGCGCCGGAGGCGAACGTCAGGGTGAACTTTCCGGTCGCCGCGTCGACCGAGCCGTCCACGCGCGGGGCGTACTTCAGCGGGCGGGCGGGGCGCAGTCCGCGCTCCTGCTTCGGCAGCGCCGGGTGGGCGGGCGGGGTGGGCACGTAGTCCGGGTGCCGTTCGCGGTCCGGCGGCTCGTAACCGGCGGTGTCGGGCAGGGTGACCGGCCTGACGTCCGTGCGGGAGAAGTCGAAGGCCGCGGTGAGGTCGCCGCAGACCGCCCGGCGCCAGGGCGAGATGTTCGGCTCGTGCACCCCGAAGCGGCGCTCCATGAACCGGATGATCGAGGTGTGGTCGAGGGTCTCGGAACAGACGTAACCGCCCTTGCTCCAGGGCGAGACGACGAGCATCGGCACCCGCTGGCCGAGCCCGTAGGGGCCGGCGACATGAGCACTGTCGCCCTTGAAGAGGTCCAGGGCCGGATCGACCGTGGACCTGCCCTGCGCGGCGGAGGCGGGCGGGAACGCCGGGACGACGTGGTCGAAGAAGCCGTCGTTCTCGTCGTACGTGATGAACAGCGCCGTCTTCGCCCACACCTCCGGCACCGAGGTGAGCGCGTCGAGGACCTGCGCGATGTACCAGGCGCCGTAATTGGCGGGCCAGTTGGGGTGCTCGGTGAAGGCCTCGGGAGCGACGATCCAGGAGACCTCGGGCAGCTTCCCGCCCTTGACGTCGGCGCGCAGCTGGTCGAAGTAGCCCTCGCCCTTGGTGTGGTCGGTGCCGGTGCGGGCCTTGTCGTAGAGCGGGCTGCCGGGCTGGGCGTCGCGGTACTGGTTGAAGTACAGCAGCGAGTTGTCGCCGTAGTTGCCGCGGTAGGCGTCGGGGATCCAGCCCCAGGAACCGGCGGCGTCGAGGCCGTCGCCGACGTCCTGGTAGATCTTCCAGGAGACGCCCGCCCGCTCCAGACGCTCGGGGTACGTCGTCCAGCCGTAGCCGACCTCGTCGTTGCCGAGGACGGGGCCGCCGCCCTGGCCGTCGTTGCCGGTGTAACCCGTCCACATGTAGTAGCGGTTGGGGTCGGTCGAGCCGATGAACGAGCAGTGGTAGGCGTCGCAGACGGTGAAGGAGTCGGCGAGCGCGTAGTGGAACGGGATGTCCTCGCGCGTCAGATAGGCCATGGTCGTGGAGCCCTTGGAGGGCACCCACTTGTCGTACTTGCCGTTGTCGAAGGCCGCGTGGCCGTCGTTCCAGCCGTGCGGGAGGTCCTGGACGAACGCCATGCCCAGGTCGTCGTGGTCCGGGTGGAACGGCAGGATCTCCTTGCCGGCGCTGTCCTTCTGGTGCCAGACCGACCGGCCGTCCGCCTGCTTGACGGGTCGCGGGTCCCCGAAGCCGCGGACACCGCGCAGCGTGCCGAAGTAGTGGTCGAAGGAGCGGTTCTCCTGCATCAGGACGACGATGTGCTCGACGTCCTCGATCGATCCCGTGCGGTGGTTCGCCGGGAGCGCGGCGGCGCGCTGAATGCTGTTGGACAGCGCGGTGAACGCCGTGGTGGCGCCCGCGACTTGGAGGAATCTGCGCCGATTGACTTCGGGCATGGGTGGGGTCTGCCTCTCATCCAGGGGTGCGGATGGCCGGAACGTGGCGGAAGGTGCGCGCAGCGAGTGTTCCAAGAGCACCAAACGTCAGGGAAGGGTCCGGTGACGCCCATGTGAAAGTCGCCGGTACGCGAGGTGTTCGGGGCGGTCCGGGAGCCGTAGGGCTCATATAACACTCGTCATAACCCTGGTGTAGGCTCTGGGCACTGGTTATAACAGTCGTTATAGGAGGTAGCCGTGACCGTGATCACCGTGAACGCCCCCAAGGGCCGGCTGACCCTGGAACAGCGGCGGAGGCTTGCCGAGACGCTGACGGACGCGGTGCTGGTGCCCGAGGTGGGTCAGTTCGCGCCGCCCGCGCGCGCCGGGTTCCAGGTGCACTTCGTGGAGCGCGAGCCGGACATGATGGCCATCGGCGGCAGACTGCTGGCGGACGCCGGTCCGGAGCTCGACGTGATGGTGATCGACGTGACGGTGATGGACGGGGACTGGCGCCGGGAGGTCCGGGCCGAGGTCATCGAGCGGGCGCTGGCGGCGCTGGCCGAGGCGTGCGGGCTCCCTGAGCCCTCGCCGGCCTGGTGGGTGACCTTCCGGGTGGTCGACGAGGGCAGTTGGGGGTCGAGCGGCGGGGTGCTGTCGATCCTGTCCCTGCTGGAGAGCGGGGTGTTCAGCAAGGAGAAGGCGAAGGCGATCCGGGCGGCGATCAGCGTCTGATCACCCGGCGGCAGGCGCGCTGTCGGCGAGCGGCGCCTGTTCACTCGGCGGCGGCCATGGCGTCGGCGATCACCGCCGCCAACTGACGCTCCACCAGGTCCAGC
>JABFXD010000172.1 GCA_013361925.1 Streptomyces sp.
GCGTTCTCGCCGACGCCGACGAGCGTGGTGTCGCTCGGGACGGTCAGCTGGATCTGCGCCTTCTCCTTGTTGGAGCCGGTCTGCCGCGACTGCCGTTGCTGCTTGCAGTAGTCGTGGCGGGTGTCGGACCAGGTGGCGCCGTCCTCGCCGAAGCAGGACATGTACTTGGCGAGGTCGTAGCCGGGGGCGTAGTCCTGCTCGCCGAGCAGGGAACCGTCGTCCGCCTCATGGCCGTTGATGCTGCCGACGACCCGGATCACCTTCGGGCCGGTGGCCGCGAGGGCGTCCTTCAGCTCGGCGCGGGTGTGCACGGTCCAGGTGGTGCCGCCCGCCCCGCCGGTGGTGCCGGCGCCCCAGCCCACGGGGGTGCGGTCGGCATCGGCGGCCTGGGCCTGGGGCGCGCCGAGCAGCAGGCACGCCCCGGCGAGGAGGGCGGCCGACAGCCTACGCACGGGGACGCCAGTCGCCGAGGTAGGCCGCCTTGGTGTGCGACGCGGCCTCTTCGTCGGTCAGTTGCGGTCGGTTCTCCGGGACCGTGATCACCGCGCCCGGGCCGGAGTTCCTGTACTCCCCGAAGCGCATGGTCTGCCAGGGGTACTGCTCCCGCATGTTGGTGTAGGGGGTGACGGGGTCGATGCCGGACCCGATGCGGGTGTCCCGGACGACGAGGGACGGCCAGGCGGTCGTCTCGTACGAGGGGACCCAGGGCCGGGCCAGCTTGTAGGCCGCGTCCTCGGCGCCGGAGGTGATGCGGGAGCGGAGCGCGAGGATGCCGTGGGGGTTGGCGCGGGCGGTGGAGGGGGCGAAGACCATGCCCTTGGGGGTGAAGGTGACGTCCCGTTGCAGGGTGTGGAAGTGGCAGTCCTCGAAGACGGCGGTGGCCCGGCCGAAGACGAAGTCGACGTCCCCTTCGATGTAGCAGTCGTGGAAGTACTGCCGGTCGAAGGAGGTCAGCGCGGTCGTCTCGACGAAGAGGGTGTCCTGGTGGGCGAGGAGCCGGACGTTCTCGAAATGGGTGCGGTCGCCGTAGGTGTACGCCGCCACCGCCTGGGTGCCGGTGATCTCGGGGTGGTCGGCGCGCAGCCAGTCGTTGGCGAGGGTGAGGTCGCGGACCAGGAGCCCCGGGGCGGCGGAGGTGAAGGTGGCCGAGCCGGCCGTGCCGTACGTGCCCGAACCGTCCGGCTTCTGTGTCCCGTTGGCGTGGTCGAAGACGATGACGGCGTCGCGCGGGTCGCAGGAGGCGCCGCGGATCGTCAACTCGGCCTTGTCGGCCGGCACGTTGACGACTTCGCGGTACGTCCCCGGGTGGATGACGATCGTCCAGCCGGGCCCGGTCACCGCGTCCACGGCGGCCTGGACGGAGTCACCCGGGCGGACGTGCAGCACACGGCGGCCGACGCCCGCGAAGGCGTCGGTGGAGCCGACGGCCACGAGGCCCGCCGTCATTCCCGCCAGCAAGGTGCGTCGGCGCATGTCAGCACTCCCCCTTCCACGGCCGCCAGTCACCGAGATAGGTCTCTCGGGTCACCGACTCAGCCTGCTCGTCCGTGAGTTGGGGCCGGTTCTCGGGGACGGTGACCTCGGCGCCGGGGCCGAAGTTGCGGTACTCGGCGAAGCGCTGGTTCTGCCACGGGTAGGAGGTGGACATGTTGGTGTAGGGCGCGACCGCGTCGATGCCGGCGCCCATCCATGTGTTCCGCACGACGAGACTCGGCCGGGCGGTGGTGTCGGAGCTCGGCACCCAGGGGCGGGCCAGCTTGTACGCGGTGTCGGGGGCCTCGCTGCTGATCCGGCCGCGGGAGACCAGGTAGCCGAGGGGGTTGGCGCCGGCCGTGGAGGGCGCGAAGACGAAGCCGTACGGGGCGGCGGCCAGGTCGGTGCGGTCCAGGGTGCGGAAGTGGCAGTGCTCGTAGACCGCGGTGGCCCGGCCGAAGACGAAGTCGACGTCGCCCTCGGCGTAGCAGTGGGAGAAGTACTGGCGGGCGAAGACGGTCAGGGCGAGGGAGTCGGCGTACAGGGTGTCCTGGTGGCCGAGGAAGCGGCAGTGGTGGAAGGCGGAGCGGTCGCCCATGACCTTGAGGGCGACGGCCTGGGTGCCGCTGATGTCGGGATGGTCGGCGCGCAGCCAGTCGTTGGCGAAGGTGATCCAGCGGGCCGTGAAGCCGTCGGCCCTGAGGGTGGTGGTGGCCGAGCCGGTGGTGCCGTACGTTCCCGAGCCGTCGGGCTTCGGGGTGCCGGCCGCGTTGTCGTAGACGATGACGACGTCCCGCGGGTCCTCGGAGGCGCCGATCCAGGTGGCCTCGGTGCGGGTGGCGTCGAGGCTGACGGTCTCGCGGTAGGTGCCCGGTGCGATGACCAGGGTCCAGCCGCTGCCGGTGGCGGCGTTGACGGCGGCCTGGACGGTGGTGTGGTCGCCGCGGCCCCGGGTGTCGACGTAGAGCGTGTTCGGGGTCAGGCGCCTGGCCGGGGAGCCGAAGCGGCCGAAGGGCCGGGAGCCCGCCAGGGCGGGGGTGGGAGCGAGGGCGAGGGCGGCGGCCGCGCCGGTGCTCGCCAGCAGGAATCCCCTTCTGGACAGGGGCAGTTGAACGTGGGGCGAGGACATGCGGGTGCTCCTTGGAAGTGCGGCTCAGCAGGGGGTTTCCTCGCGTGGGGGGTGCCGGGGCGGACGCACTCGGGATGTGAGCACGATGCGGTCCGCCCCGGCCGTTCAGGCGGCGGGCGTCAGCGGGCGTTGCCGACACCCGTACGCCGGGCGGGCGTTCAGCAGGCGTTGCCGGCACCCGCGCGGTGGTCGACGATCGCCGGGACCGCCTTGACCGGGTCGACCTTGGTGCGCAGGGTGGGCGTCCAGCCGGCGCCGGACTCCAGGGTCTCGGCCGGGATCTGCGCGTTGTGGACGGCGATCAGGTCGGTGACCGTGCCGTTCACGGTGTTGTCGGCGGCGGTCAGCGGCGAGACGTTCCATCGCTTGAGCACCTTGGCCGCGCTGACCCCCTCCGGCAGCGTGAACGCGTTGTGCTCGGCGACGAGCTGGGACTCCTTGCCGATGCCGAAGCTGTAGGCGTAGTCGTCGCTCGCCACGAAGTGGTTGTTGTACGAGTCGACCTGCCCGAACCGGACGCGCGGCGCGCGCTCGACCAGGTTCGAGAACAGGTTGTGGTGGAACGTCACCTTCAGGTGGCCCCGGTCGATCGCCGTGGTGGCGGCGTTGTCGCTGTTGCCGATGAGGATCGTCTTGTCGTGGTCGGCGAAGACGTTCCAGGAGGCGGTGACGTAGTCGGCGCCCTTGACGATGTCCAGCTCACCGTCGTGCTGCTGGTAGAGCATGCCGAAGTAGGTGGGCGCGGCGCTGTCGGGGTGGGAGCCGTCGGTGAAGGTGTTGTGGTCGATCCACACATGGGTGGAGCCGTAGACGACGGCGGTGTCGTACTCGGAGTTCCAGTTGCCCTTGTCGCCGTCGGTCGGGTCCCACTGCGGGAAGCAGTCGATCGGGCTCTCGAAGGTCAGGTTGCGGACGATGACGTTGTCGACGCCGGTGATCTGGAGGCTGGCGCCCTTGAAGCCGGCGTGCTTGCCGATGCCGACGATGGTGGTGTTGGCGGGGACGGCGGCCTTGATGACCTTGTTCTGGTTGGCGGCGGAGGCCGCCCGCAGCCCTTCCGGACTGTCGGCGGGCTCGGCGCTCAGGTCGGTGTCGAGACCCCAGGCCTCCGGCGCGTACTTGGCGAGGTAGGCGTCGAAGTCGTACCCGTCGGCGGCGAAGGCGTCACAGCCCTCGGAGACGGCGTCGATGGTCCCCTTGACCTTGATGATCTTCGGCGCGTCGCCACCGGCGGCGAGGGCGGCCTTGAACTCGGCCCAGGTGGAGACGGTGTAGACGTGGTCGGCGTCGGCCTTGGCGCCGCCGGTGGTCCCGGTGCCGTACGACGCCCAGCCGTCGTTCGCCGCCAGGGTCTGCCGGGCGAGGTCACGGCCGCCAGCGGCCTGCGCCCCCGGCCCGGTGACGGTCAGCGCGAGGGCGGCGCAGCCGAGAACAGCGGCAACGCGCGCTCCTATGACATGCCCATGCCATTTCTGTGTGCTCATGGTGCGGCTCTCTCTTCCGGTTCAGGGGGTGGTTTAAGCGGTGGACTCGGGCCAGGTGATCCAGGACGTGGGGATCTCGTCGTCGAGGCGGCAGACGTCCCGTGGCCGCAGCACCCCGGTCCGCAGCAGCTCCCGCACCACGAGCCGCGCCACGGCGATCGCGCCCGGCGGGTTGAAGTGCGTGTTGTCCTGCTCGGTCGCGGTCCAGTTGAAGTACGTCTTGGTCTCCTCGACCCCGAGCCGCTGCCACAGGGCGAGGGACAGGGCCTGGATGTCGAGCAGCGCCACGCCCTCCTCCTCGGCCAGCGCCCGCATCGCCGCCGGGTAGTCGCCGTGGGTCGGCAGCGCGTTGCCGGCCGTGTCGAACTTCCGGCGCTCGACGGAGGTGGCGAGGACGGGCCGGGCGCCATGGGCGCGGGCGCCGTCGATGTACAGCCGCAGATAGTCCTGGTACGTCGTCCAGGGCTCGGTGTACCGGATCGGGTCGGCGGACTTCTCGTCGTTGTGCCCGAACTGGATGAGGAGGAAGTCGCCGGGCTGAAGGGCCGCGAGGATCACATCGAGCCGGCCCTCGTCGACGAAACTCTTCGAACTCCGCCCGTTCACCGCGTGGTTGGCGACGGGTCGGTCCTTGTGCAGAAAGAAGGGAAGTGCCATGCCCCACCCGGTCTCGGGAGCGGCGTCGGCGTATTTCTGGGCGGCGGTGGAATCACCGGCGATGTAGAGAGTGCGATGACGGGAAGCGGCCTGAGCGGTACCGGTGGCCGCGAAGGCGAGAGGGACGGCGGCAAGGGCCGCAGCGGTGACTTGTCTACGGGTAACGGACACAACGTGCCTTTCGTTGACGCCCTGGGGGCGCGGGGAACTGCGCGACCAACCACAACGGCCCCGCAGTCCCCCGCGGACAGAAACCACCCGAGCTCTGGGAGAAAAATCAGCCCTTCTGCGAATTCCACTCCGCCTGGGCGTCGTTCAGCTGATCGGCCAGCGTGTCCAGGAAGTCCTTCGCGCTCATCTT
>JABFXD010000760.1 GCA_013361925.1 Streptomyces sp.
CCGCCGCACCGCCTCGGTGAACGCCGCCTTGGACACCGACCGCCGCAGCTCACCCGCCCCGTACCGCCAGTGCCGCCGCGCTATGTGCCACGACCCCGGCCATGCGAGCGTCCCGCCCAGCTCCCGCGGTCGTACGACACCCCATCCGTACCCCTCCCGGGCGAGCGCCGGCACCGCGTTGGGCCCGATGTGCACGCCTCCGTCGAAGCCGCGCGTGAGATGCACGCCGAGGAACGGGAACGCGGGGTCCGGCACCGGATACACCAGCCCCCGCACCAGCTCGGGCCGCGCCAGCTCGTAGTACTCGCCGCGGAACGGCACGATCCGCATCTCCGGGTCGTCCCCGGCCAGCCGCGCCACCTCGTCGCAGTGCAGCCCGGCACAGTTCACCAGCACGCGCGCGCGGACCACGTCCCCGGCGGCGGTGCGCACGGCGACCCCCAGCTCGGGGCGGCGGTCGATCCGCTCGACCCGGGCGCCGTACCGGATCTCCGCCCCGGACGCCTCCGCGAGCTGCCGGGCGACGCCGACGAAGTCGCAGACGCCGGTCGTGCCGACGTGTATGGCGGCGAGGCCCTCCACCTCCGGCTCGTACTCCGAGATCTGGGCGGCGCCCAGCTCCCGGACCGGAATGCCGTTCTCCCGGCCGCGCTGGACCAGGCCGTGCAGTCGCGGCAGCTCGTCCCGCTCGGTCGCGACGATCAGCTTTCCGGTGACGGCGTGCGCGATGCCGTACTCCGCGCAGAACTTCACCATCTCCGCGGCGCCCTTGACCGCGTACCGCGCCTTCAGGGACCCCGGGCGGTAATAGATGCCGCTGTGGATGACCCCGCTGTTGCGCCCCGTCTGGTGCCGGGCGGGCCCGGCCTCCTTCTCCAGCACGGTCACCCGCGTCCCGGGCGCGGCACGCGTGATCGCGAACGCCGTGGACAGCCCGACGATGCCTCCGCCGACCACGAGCACGTCACAGTCGTAAGCGACCGCTGAACGCATGTGCACCACCTCCCACCTCGATAGTGCACTGCGCCACTGACAGTCCCTTCAAACGCGGGATACGACAGCGCCTAGGCGGGAGCCATCAGCAAAGGCCTCGCCCGCTCCCGCAGCTCCACCACCCGCGGCTCGTCGCCGTACGGCTCCAGGCGGTGCAGCAGATCCTTCACGTACTCGGTGGTGCGGGCCGACGAGATGCGCCCCGCGACCTCCACCGCCCGTACGCCCTGCTCGCATGCCGCGTCGAGATTGCCCGACTCGAGCTCGGCGACCGCCGAGACGACGAGCCGCAGTCCGTGCGAGCGCACGAACTCCTCCGTCGGCTTCGACAGGGCCTGCTCCGTGAACCTGCGCACCTGCCGCGGCGCCTTCAGGTCGCGGTAGCACTCGGCCGCGTCGGCGGCGAAGCGGTCGTAGGAGTAGAAGCCGAGCCAGGACGGGTCCTGGTCGCCGTCCCGCGCCCGCTCCAGCCAGCCCTCGGCGGCCCGCAGCGCGGCGCCCGCCGCGTGCGCGTCACCCGCGCGTGCGTGTGCGCGTGCCTCGACGAGCCGGAAGAAGCTCATGGTGCGGGCGGTCGCCAGGCCGCGGTTGCGCTCCAGGGCGGCCTGGGCGAGGTCGACGCCCTCGTCGCCGAAGCCCCGGTAGGTCGCCTGGAGGGACATGGAGGCCAGGACATAGCCCCCGAGGGGGACGTCGGCCGCCGCGCGGGCCAGGCGCAGGGCCTGGATGTAGTAGCGCTGCGCCGCCTCCTGCTGGCCGGTGTCGAAGGCCATCCACCCGGCGAGGCGGGTGAGTTCGGCGCTGGCACCGAAGAGTGCCCGGCCCACCTCGTCGGAGTAGGAGCCGAGCAGCAGCGGAGCCGCCTCCACCCGTAAGCACTCCGGCACCATGGACGAACGCCAGTCGCCGCCTCCGTACTTGGAGTCCCAGCGCCTGGCGTCCTCGGCGGCCTCCCGCAGCTTCTGCACATCGCTGTGGCCGACTTTGAGCGGTGCGCCGGAGTCCTCGCAGCCGTTCACCTCGCGCGCGACCGAGCTGTCGGCCGGGGTTATCAGCCACCGTGAGGCGGGCGTTGCGTAGGCGCTTACTGCGAACGATCCGGCCAGCGACTGCCAGATGCCACCGGAGCCGGCCCGGCGGCCCGCGAGGTCGAGCCGGTACAGCTCCGTCGCCGACGTCACCGCCTGTCCGACGTCCCGGGGGAAGGCGAGGCCCACTTCGGGCGCGGGATCCGCGTCCGCCAGACCGATCTCGTGGAGCGGCACCGGGCGGCCGAGCTTCTGGCCGATCGCGGCGGCGATGAGGTGCGGCGCAGCGCCCTGCGGCACCATGCCCTTCGACACCCAGCGCGCCACCGAGGTCTTGTCGTAGCGAAGAGTCAACCCGCGTTGAGCGCCAAGATCGTTGACGCGACGCGCGAGTCCTGCGTTGCTGATTCCCGCGAGGGCGAGAACGGCGCCGAGCTTTTCGTTCGGCCCGCGTTGCTCCCTGGACATGCGCCACCCCTCGACACAGACGGCTGCCGCGCTGGCATAACCACGCGGCATTCGTAAACCCAGCGTAGTTCGCCGCATCCCAAGCGTTAAGGGGCATTCTTCCGGATGGCGGGATTGTGGTCCGTACGCGCGTACGGGCCCCACACGCACCGTCGCGATGTGCTCCCGCTGTGTGGCCGTGCGCCTGCGCGTGCGCTCTTCTCCGGCCATCGGGGGAGCGGTTCCATGGATCGTGCGTGGGTCGGCCCGCTGTACTGGATCCAGTGGGCTGGGGGATTCCGCCGCCTCCATCCCCGCGGGCGGCGGAACGGTCCGGGGGGCGAACTCCGTTCCCCGGACTGCGCGTTGTCGAGGCACTGCGCAGAGCCTGTACGGAGCGTGCGCGAGCCTGTCACCGCAGCGCCAATTTGGCTGAAAACCGACCCCGCCTTCCACGGGTAATTACCGCTCCCACCACGGAAGTTGGCGGCGCTAAGGGCGTTCGGGGGGAGCGTATCGGGGGCGCATTCAGGTCGCAGACCCCTCCCCTGTACGGATGTTCGCTTCTTCACGGGCATGCGCGCGGGGGCGTATTCAGCGGAGCTCAAGCCGCCCCGCCGCCCCTCCGGTGCGCGTCCTTCATGGCAGCATGGTGAACCGATTCGTACGGTGCACTGGTTGTCCACAGCCTGTGGAGGCGTCCATGCGGTGGTTGGTGGGGTGGAGCAGCACCGCAGCGGGAGCGGCCGAGATCGGCTCCGCCGGGGCCACCGGCGCGGACGGCGAGACGGTGCACCCGGTGGGGTCCCAACTCCTGTGGGGAGATCCCGATCCGCTGTGGGCGGTCGGCGACTGGCGTCCCGACGAGGTGCGGGTCGTGACGGCCGACGCCCAGACCCGGATCGCCGTCCTCGGCACCTGCGGCGCGACCGACGAGCAGCTGCGGGTCGGCCTGTTCGCCGCGCGTGGAGGGGCACTTCGCCATCTGACCAACTGGCCCGGCAGCTACACGGCGGTCGTCCAGGTGGGCCGTCGCGTCACGGTCTGCGGCGATCTCGCGGGCGCCCGCCCGGTGTTCTACACCCCCTGGGCCGGCGGTACGGCGTACGCGACGGCCGCGCTCCCGCTCGCCGACCTCATCGAGGCCAACCTCGACTTCGGCCACCTGGCGGCGCTGCTGGCCGCCCCCGACGTCCCCGCGGCCCTGCACGACTCCACCCCCTACGACGGCGTACGGCGCATCCCGCCGGGCCACGCGCTGATCCTGCGCGCCGGGGCGCGCGAGATCGCCGGGTACGAGCCGGTGGCCTCCCTCGCGGTGGCGGCGCCGGCGGCCGATCCCGACCGCGCGGTGGACGCCGTCAGGGACGCGCTGGTCGAGGCGGTACGCGCGCGCTTGTCGGCCCCTCGGCATGTGCCCGGCGCCGACATCGACCCCGGCCCGGTCCCGGGCATGGGCCCCGCCGAACGCCGTGCCGCGCGCGGGATGCCGGTCCCGGGGATCGGCGCCGACCTCTCCGGCGGCCCCGCCTCCGGCACCCTCGCCCTGCTCGCCGCCGGCCTCCCGGGCATGCCGGGCACGGTCCTGGGCCACGGCACGGGCGCGGGCGAGCGGCTGCTGGCGGTCACCTTCAACGACCTGGCGGTGGGCGGCCGCGAAGGGGAACTGGAACGCGCGGGCAACCTCGCCGCCAACCCGCGCCTGCACCACGTGGTGGTGGCCGGCGGCGAGGAGACACTGCCGTACGCCGACCTGGACGGCCCGCTGACCGACGAGCCCGGCGCGAGCCTGGTGACGGCCGCCCGCCACCGGGCCCGCCTGGCCTCGGGCAGCGCGGACCACTTCACGGGCTACGGCGCCCGCCAGGTCCTGGACGCCCACCCCGCCCGCCTCGCCGACCTCCTGATGGACCGCAAACGCCGCCATCTCGTCCGTCCGGTCGCCGCGCTGGCCAAGGCGGACGGCTCGGTGATGGTCCCCGCGCGCGTGTACAGCGCGGCGCGACGCCTGTCCCGTACGCCGTACCGCACCGGCCTGGAAGTCCTGGCCGACCGTCTGATGGACCGGCGCTTCGACGAGCCGGGCGGCGCGGTCGGGGCGTCCCTGGCCGCGCTCACCTGGGCCAGACCGGGCCCCGCGGCCCGTTGGCTGACCGGCGAGGCCCTGGCTGAAGTATCGGTTCGCCTCCAGGGCGGGACGAGCCGCTCGGGGGTGGGCCCGGGCCAGCGTCCCGGCGACTACCGCGCGCGTGCGGCGCTGGCGAGGCACGCGGCGGACCTGAGGGTCCTGGAGCAGGCGGCCGAGATCCGCTTCCAGCGGCTGCACGCCCCGTTCCTCGACAACCAGGTCGTCCGCGCCTGCCGCGCCCTCCCCGAGGCCCTCCGCGTCCAGCCGGGCGCCCGGGCCGCGATCCTGCGCACCGTCCTCCAGGGCGCCGGCGTGGCCGACCTCCCTCCGGGCTGGGGCGCCCCGTCCCACGCCTCCGCGGCGGTGGCCGCCCGCACGGGCCTGCGCGTCGCCGCGGACTCCCTGATGGCCCTCTTCGGCACCCCGTTGCTGGCGGAAGCGGGCCTGGTGGAGGCAAGGGTGGTCCGCAAGGCCCTCCGTGCGGCGGCAGAGGGCGAGCCGTTGCCC
>JABFXD010000686.1 GCA_013361925.1 Streptomyces sp.
GGGTCGGCGGCCCAGCGCTCGTAGTCCATGGGGTTGCCGCGCTGGAAGATCATGCCGTTGATGCTGCTGGAGCCGCCGAGGACCTTGCCGCGGGCGTGGTAGACGCGTCGGCCGCCCATGTGGGGCTCGGGCTCGGACTCGTACTTCCAGTCGTAGAACCGGCTGCCGATCGGGTAGGTCAGCGCCGCGGGCATGTGGATGAAGACGTCCCACGGGTAGTCCGAGCGGCCGGCCTCCAGGACCAGCACCCGGTTCGCCGGGTCCGCGGAGAGCCGGTTGGCCAGCGCACTGCCGGCCGAACCGCCACCGACGATGACGAAGTCGTATTGCAGGGGAGCCATGGTGCCTCGTCTCGCTCGCGCCGTAGATACGCGAGGCATGCTAGTACCAGTATCGCTATACGCACTAGGTTGCGAACCACGCAACTTAGAGGGGTTTGGTTTCGCCGTCGTTACTTGCAGTGGTGTTGTTTACTACGCGTATAGTTTCACTGTGAGCAACTACAGCACTGACTCAGAAACGTCGAACTCACAAGCCGGCGGGGTTCAGTCCGTGGACCGCGCCATCAGCGTCATGGAGATCCTCGCCCAGCGCGGCGAGGCGGGCGTCAGTGAGGTGGCGGCCGAGATCGACGTCCACAAGTCCACCGCCTTCCGCCTGCTGGGCGCCCTGGAGGCCCGCGGTCTGGTCGAGCAGGCCGGCGAGCGCGGCAAGTACCGGCTCGGCTTCGGCATCGTCCGGCTGGCCGGCGCGGTCACCGGACGCATCGACATCACCCAGCAGGGCCGCCCGGTGTGCGAGCGCCTCGCCGAGGAGATCGGCGAGACGGTGAACATCGCCGTCATGCAGGAGCACTACGCGATCAACCTGTACCAGGTGCGCGGTCCGGGAGCCATCACCGCGCACAACTGGGTCGGCCAGCTGACCCCGCTGCACGCCACGTCCAGCGGCAAGATCCTGCTGGCCCACCTGCCCACCCAGGACCGTGCCGACCTGCTCGCCGAGGCCGGTCTGAAGAAGGTCACCGCGCGCACCATCACGGCGAAGACGAAGCTGGAGAAGAACCTCGCCGAGGCCCGCGAGCGCGGTTACGCCTGGACGCTGGAGGAGCTGGAGATCGGCCTGCACGCCATGGCCGCCCCGATCCGCAACCGGGACGGCGACGTCATCGCCGCGCTCAGCGCCTCCGGCCCGTCGTACCGCTTCACCGAGGAGCGGCTGCACGAGCTCTCCCCGGTGCTGCTGAAGGGCGCGGAGGAGATCAGCCACCGCATGGGCTACCTGGGCTGAACCGGCCCGCGCTCACCCCTGGGGGTTGCCCAGGCGCTCGTTGACCCAGTCGTGGAAGGCCCCGATGTGGTGCTCGCTGGGCACCAGGACGCCGCCCTTGGCGTACATGCGGGAGCTCATCCCGGGCTGGGTGCGCTCGCACGCCTCGAAGTCCTGCCGGTTGACCCGGTCGAAGAGCTCGACGGACCGGCTGACGTCCTTGCCGCTCTCCACGACGTGCGGCAGATAGAGCCAGTCGCACTCGACGATCGTGCGGTCGACGGCCACCGGGTACATGCGGTGGAAGATCACATGGTCGGGGACGAGGTTGATGAACACCTGCGGCCTGACCGTGATCGCGTAGTAGCGGCGGTCCTGGTCGTCGGCGACGCCCGGAATCCGGTCCAGGCCCTCGGAACCGTCGACGGTGAAGCCCCGCACCTCCTCGCCGAACTCGGCGCCGTGCCCCACGTAGTACTGGGCCGCGTAACCGTCCGCGAACTCCGGGAGCACCTCGGTGAGTTCGGGGTGGATGGTGGCGCAGTGGTAGCACTCCATGAAGTTCTCGATGATGAGCTTCCAGTTCGCCTTGACGTCGTAGACGATCCGCCTGCCCACGGAGAGGTTGTCGATGTCGTAGTGCTCGATCGACTCCACGTCACCGAGCCGGCCGACGATCTCGCCGATGACGTCGTCCTCGAAGGAGGGCGGGTTCTCCGCGAGGCACACCCACACATAGCCGAGCCATTCCCGCACGGCCACGTTCACCAGGCCGTACTCGGTGCGGCCGACGTCGGGCATCTTGGTCAGGTTGGGCGCGGCGACGAGCTTGCCGTTCAGGTCGTAGGTCCAGGCGTGGTACGGGCACTGGAAGGCCCGTTTGACCTCGCCGGTCTCCTCCGTGCAGAGCTTGGCCCCGCGGTGCCGGCACACGTTGAAGTACGCGCGGATCGACTGGTCGCGCGAGCGTGTGACGAGAATGCTCTCGCGGCCCACGTCGACCGTGCGGAACGCGCCGGGCTTGGCCAGCTCCGAGGAGCGGGCGACGCAGAACCACATGGTCTCGAATATGCGCTCCTGTTCCTGGGCGAAGATCCCGGGATCGGTGTAGGAGGAGCCGGGGAGGGTGGCGATCAGGCTGTCCGGCAGGCTGGTCGAGGTCACGGTGCACTCCTCGGAGAACGTCGTGGATCGGGGTCATTCACGCGCCGGCAGCAGCGACTCCGGACGGCGTTGTATGGGAGAGGCGTCAAACGGTCGCGGTCGCGAGCTGCTTGCGCCAGCGGGTGAACAGCCGCGGCTGGTTCAGCCCGAGGACGGCGACCGGCTGCCCGGCCCGCCGGTAGACGGCCAGGACGTCGCGGTCGTCCGCGGTGCCCTGTTCGACCGTCACACTGTCGGCGCCGGCCGCGTGACCGGCGAACTGGATCCGCACGCCGTACTGGTCCGACCAGAAGTACGGCGGCCTGGGCGTGCCCGGCTCGACCGCGCCGCCCGCGAGCAGGGTGGCCACGGCGGCGGCCGGGCGTTCCAGCGCGCCGGTCCAGTGCTCGACGCGGCGGTGGGCGCCCGCGCGGGGGTCGTACCAGTTGGCGCAGTCGCCGACCGCGACCACGCCGGCCAGGCTGGTGCGGCCGTCGGCGCCGCACTTGACGCCGTTGTCGAGCGCCACGCCGGATCCCTCCAGCCACTCGACGCAGGGCCGGGCGCCCACCCCGACGACGACGATGTCCGCGGGGAGGCTGCGGCCGTCCTCCAGCAGGACGGCGTCCACCCGGCGCTCTCCGCCGAGCCCCTTGACCCCGACCCCGCACAACAGCCGTACGCCGTGGTCGGTGTGGAGGCCGGAGACGACGGAGCCCATGGTCTCGCCGAGCGGTCCGGCCAGCGGTGTCGGGGCCGCCTCGACCACCGTCACGTCGAGCCCGAGCGCGTACGCGGTGGAGGCGACCTCGGCGCCGATGAAGCCGCCGCCGATCACCACCAGCCGTCCGCCGGCCGCCAGTTCGTCGCGCAGGGCGCGGGCGTCGTCCAGGGTGCGCAGGGTGTGCACCCCGGCCAGGCCTTCGCTGCCGGGCAGGCCGCGCGCGGCGGCACCGGTAGCGATGACGATGCCGTCGGCGCGCAGGGCGCGGCCGTCGGCGAGCCGGACCGCCCGCTCGGTGCGGTCGAGGCCGGTGGCGCGGGCGCCGAGCAGCCACTCGACGTCCAGTTCCTCGTCGTCCGTCTCCAGGGCCAGGTCCGCCTCGCCGAGGGTGCCGGCGAGGAACTCCTTGGACAACGGGGGCCGGTCGTACGGGCGGTGGAGCTCGTCGCCGACGACGACCAGCCGGCCGTCGTAGCCCTGCTTGCGCAGCGAGCGTGCCGCCGACAGTCCGGCCAGCGAGGCGCCGACCACGGCCACCGTCCTCACGCGGGACCCCCGGCGAGCCGGGCGGCCACGCAGGGCGGCAGGTTGGGGGCGTCGGCGGAGAGCCGTACGTAGATCATGCCGTCCTCGACGGCGACCTCGTGGGTCCGCACCGGGAGCTTGGCCGGCGGGGCGTCGACCGCGCCGGTGCGCAGGTCGAACTTCGAGGCGTGCAGCGGGCATTCCACCTCACAGCCCTCCAGCCAGCCGTCGGCGAGCGAGGCGTCCTGGTGGGTGCAGGTGTCGTCGATCGCGAAGATCTCGCCGTCGTCGGTGTGGAAGACCGAGACCGGCGGATCGATGTCGAGCCTCATGGCCTCGCCTCGCGGCAGATCCGCGAGACGGCACGCGGGAATCATCATGACACCTCGGTGCGTATAGCGAAACGGATTGCGGTTAGCGCAACGCCAGTCTGCGGGCCGCTCTGAACCGTTGTCAAGGCGTCCCAAGGCCTGGTTCCAACGGTTCTCACGGTCTGCCTCCAGGCAGCTCGAAGCGCCCGAACCACCTGCGGAAACAGGCGGAACGGGCGCTGTACGACAGCGTGCGGACGGGGGTTCAGAAGCCGCGGTCGATCCACTCCTGGAGGTGCGGAGCCTCGGCGCCGACCGTGGTGGTGTCGCCGTGTCCGGTGTGCACGACCGTGTCGCCCGGCAGCACGAGCAGCCGGTCCCGGATCGACTCGACGATGGTCGGAAAGTGGCTGTACGACCGTCCGGTGGCCCCCGGTCCGCCGGCGAACAGCGTGTCGCCGCTGAAGAGGGCCCCCAGAGCGGGGGCATGGAGGCAGACGGCACCGGGAGCGTGTCCCGGTGTGTGCAGCACGGTCAGTTCGACGCCGGCCACCGCGAGCCCCTGACCGTCGGTCAGTTCGGCGTCCGGTGCCCGGTCGGGATGGGTCTGTTTCCACAGCGGCAGATCGTCCGGATGCAGGAGGACCGGTGCTCCGGTGCGTTCGGCGAGTTCGGGCGCGGCGTCGATGTGGTCGTTGTGCGCGTGGGTGCACACGATCGCCGTGAGCCGGCGTCCGGCGAGGGCCTCGACGATCGCGTCGGCGTCATGGGCGGCGTCGATGACGATCGCCTCGGTGTCGTCGCCGACGATCCACACGTTGTTGTCGACGTCCCAGGTGCCGCCGTCCAGCGAGAACGTCCCCGAGGTGATGAGGCGTTCGATGCGGGCACCGGGCATCAGAGGACCACCACCGAGCGCAGGACGTCGCCGTCGTGCATCCGCTCGAAGGCCTTCTCCACCTCGTCCAGCGCGATGGTCTCGGTGACGAAGGCGTCCAGGTCGAGCCGGCCCTGGAGATAGAGGTCGACGAGCATCGGGAAGTCGCGGCTGGGCAGGCAGTCGCCGTACCAGGAGGACTTCAGGGCGCCGCCACGGCCGAAGACGTCGAGCAGCGGCAGTTCC
>JABFXD010000617.1 GCA_013361925.1 Streptomyces sp.
GGACGACATCGTGGTGTGCGGCGCCGAGCCGCTGTTCATGACCGACTACATCTGCGTCGGCAAGGTCCACCCCGAGCGGGTCGCCGCGATCGTCAAGGGCATCGCCGAGGGCTGTGTCCTGGCCGGCTGCGCCCTGGTCGGCGGCGAGACGGCCGAGCACCCCGGCCTGCTGGGTCCGGACGACTTCGACGTCGCCGGCGCCGGTACGGGCGTCGTGGAGGCCGACCGGCTCCTCGGCCCGGATCGCATCCGTACGGGTGACGCGGTGATCGCCATGGCGGCCTCCGGTCTTCACTCGAACGGGTACTCGCTCGTCCGGCACGTCCTGCTGAACCAGGCGGGCCTGTCCCTGGACGCGCGGATCGAGGAGCTGGGCCGCACCCTCGGCGAGGAGCTCCTGGAGCCCACCAAGATCTACTCGCTGGACTGCCTGGCGCTGACGCGCACCACCGACGTGCACGCCTACTCGCACGTCACCGGTGGTGGCCTCGCCGCCAACCTGGCCCGCGTGATCCCCGACGACCTGCACGCGATCGTCGACCGCTCCACCTGGACCCCCGCCCCGATCTTCGACCTCGTCGGCAAGACGGGTCAGGTCGAGCGCCTGGAGCTGGAGAAGACCCTGAACATGGGCGTGGGCATGATCGCGATCGTCCCCGAGGAATCGGCGGACGTCGCGCTCACCACCCTGGCCGACCGTGGGGTCGAGGCATGGATCGCCGGCGAGATCACCGACCGCGGTGACCACACCACGGGTGCGGAACTGATCGGCGACTACGCGGTCTGACAGCCGGGACGCCGACAGGCAGCGCAAAACCCGGTCCGGTGGTGTGGACCACATCGGACCGGGTGAAGCACAGCTGGAGCGTCAAGCGCCGCGGCGTTGCTGCGACGACGGACCGGACTGGTCGTCCTCGTCCTCATCGTCGTCGTTGTAGAGATCCGCGTACTGGGAGTACGGGTCGTCTTCGTCCTCGTCGTCCTCGAACGGCTCGCCATTCGGCGGCTGGCTCGAAGTCGAAGCGCCCAGCTCATTGGCCAGACGCGACAGGTCAGTCCCGCCGCTGCTGTACTTCAGCTGGCGGGCGACCTTCGTCTGCTTGGCCTTTGCCCGGCCGCGCCCCATGGCTCGACCCCCTCGGATACGGGGCTCGGTGGCCCCAGAGTCTTGACACGCGTTCATGATCTGGAACGGGCTCTCCGTGGAGAGACCGGTCCGTAGGGCTTCCACGGTACCTGAGCCCGCGCCCATACGGTACGTCGCCCGCAGGACGTGCCTGGCCCCAGAACCCTCGAGGTGCCCTGTCCTCGCTGGTCAACCGCGATTTTAACCACTTCTTGGCGGCCGACCCGCCGACGAACGTGAGAGTTCTCTCTAAGTGCCCGTCGGCGGGTACCGCTCACAACCCGGCTACGACGGTCAGCGCGCCCTGCGCGCCAGCGCCGCCTCGTGCATCCGCTGCTCGGCGATCCGGTCGGCCGCGGCGGCCGGAGGGATACCGTCCGCCTTCGCACGCGCGAATATGGCGAGCGTGGTGTCGTAGATCCTCGCCGCCTTGGCCTTGCAGCGGTCGAAGTCGAAGCCGTGCAGCTCGTCGGCGACCTGGATGACGCCGCCCGCGTTCACCACGTAGTCCGGCGCGTAGAGGATGCCGCGGTCGGCGAGATCCTTCTCCACACCCGGGTGCTCCAGCTGGTTGTTGGCCGCACCGCAGACGATCTTCGCCGTGAGCGCCGGCACGGTGTCGTCGTTCAGGGCGCCGCCCAGCGCGCAGGGGGCGTAGATGTCCAGGCCCTCGGCGCGGATCAGGGTGGCGGTGTCGGCGACGGCCGTGACGCCGGTCGGGTGCGCCGCGAGGATGCGGCCCACGGCCTCCTCGCGCACGTCCGTGATGACGACCTCGGCGCCCTCCTCGCGCAGGTGGGTCACCAGGTGGTGGCCGACCTTGCCGACGCCCGCGATGCCGACCTTGCGTCCCGCCAGCGAGGGGTCGCCCCACAGATGCTGGGCGGAGGCCCGCATGCCCTGGTAGACGCCGAACGCGGTGAGCACGGAGGAGTCGCCCGCCCCGCCGTTCTCCGGCGAACGCCCGGTGGTCCAGCGGCACTCACGGGCGACGACGTCCATGTCGGCGACGTACGTGCCGACGTCGCAGGCCGTGACGTAGCGCCCGCCCAGGGAGGCGACGAACCGGCCGTAGGCGAGCAGCAGCTCCTCGCTCTTGACCGTGTCCGGGTCGCCGATGATCACGGCCTTGCCGCCGCCGTGGTCGAGACCGGCCATGGCGTTCTTGTACGACATCCCGCGCGCGAGGTTCAGGGCGTCGGCGACGGCCTCCTCCTCGGTCGCGTACGGGTAGAAGCGCGTGCCGCCGAGTGCGGGGCCCAGCGCGGTGGAGTGGAGGGCGATGACGGCCTTCAGGCCACTGGCACGGTCCTGGCAGAGCACGACTTGCTCATGACCGCCCTGGTCCGAGTGGAACAGGGTGTGCAGGACGCCGGCTGATACTTCGGTCACTGTGGTGACTCCTGGATGCGTAGCGGCGGTTGGGACCAGCTCCCGTAAGGGTGGCGGGCGCTGTGGGCACGAGATTAGAGCCTGGCTGCACCCGCCCACCTCGCCGTGCTCAGGATCACCTACCCACGGAGTACCCCCGTGCGACGATTTGCATAGATTTCCCGCCCGTTTGTGAGCGGGTTCCGTAGGTTTTCCCGGCAGTGGGCGGGGGAGGGAGCAGGCGTGCCCAAGGTGTCCTCGGTGGTCGTCCCGTACCCGACCTATCTCCGCGTGTACGAACCGCTGGCCGCCTTCCCGGAGGCGGAACGCGACCACTGGGCCCGCTACGCCCGCCGCCCCGACCGTCCCTCGTACCAGGACGAACTGCGCCGCTCGCTGGCCGACTTGCTGCCCACCCCGCCGATCCCCGTGCCGGTGCACGAGAGCAGCGACGCCTTTGTGCTGGACGTCGACGGCGTGGTCTGCGTCTGCCCCTGGCGGACCCGGCTGCGCGGCTGGCAGGCGCTGGAGGAGCTGGCCGAGGAGCTGCCGAAGCCGGTCCTGGAAGCGGTGCTGCCGGAGGTCGTACGGCTCCAGGCCGCCAAGGATTACGAGCGCTGGCTGATCCGGAACCCGGACGCCCGCCCCTGGATCCGCTCCTCGACCTGGCAGGTGCCGCTGCACTGGTTCGTGCTGGTCGGCGACGAGGAGCGGTCCTTCGACAAGGGGTCGGGGGACATCCCGCCGATGCTGCGCTACCGGACGCCGATGGTGCAGGCGCGGCGGCGGGTGGCGCGGGCCCTGCGGACCCTGAAGGACACGCTCGACGAGGGGCCGCTCATCGACGGCCTGGTGGACGTGGGGCGTTGGCTGGAGGAGTTCCATCCGCGCTCGCTGGTCGAGCTGGACTACGGCGGCCTCGTGCACGTACTGCCGGCCGGCGAGCTGGAGGACGACCACTCGGCGGCGGACGTGGCCGAGGGCATCGAGGCGCTGCGGCAGGGGGACGGGGCGGCCGCGGGGGAGGCGTACGGGCGTCTGGTGGAGCGCTGGCGGTCGGTCAGGGACCGGCGCTCGGCGAACTGAGCGCGGCTCAGATAACGAACGGACGTTTGACGTGACGCTCGTTTTGGGGTTTTGTCCTCGCACTGAGTTGCCTGTGCGCCTTGAGGCTCTCCCCACATGGGACGTACGTCACGATCCGGGCGTTCGTCTCAACTGAGGCTCAAGTGCGGTCAAGCGTGATGGACCGCACGTACCTGGCTCTTGCGTCTCTTCCCCCTCCTCATGCCAAAATAGGACAAGGGGCCCGGGGGAGGTTCCGCTTTGGGGGGTCTGGTGACTCCTGATCGCTCTGTGACTGATCGTCACAGCGGCGTGACTGTCCGCTATGGCATGGTCCATCGGCCTCTGTCGCCGATGAACATCCTGGGGGCAATTCCATCGGTTTGGCCGACGCGGCTGGACAGATGGTGTAGTTGTAGTGCCGAGGACAAGCCGTTCGTCCTATAACCGACTCGACTCGCGTCCGCCATTTCGGGCAACGCGGGTCAAGGTGCAGAATTTAGAGGAAAGAACCGAGAAGGTTCGGTTCTCCCGAGGAGGCCGCTCATGACCGCTCGCACCCCTGATGCCGAGCCGCTGCTGACCCCGGCTGAGGTCGCCACCATGTTCCGTGTGGACCCGAAGACGGTCACGCGGTGGGCGAAGGCCGGGAAGCTTACTTCCATCCGTACGCTCGGCGGGCACCGCCGCTACCGCGAGGCGGAGGTCCGTGCACTGCTCGCGGGCATCCCGCAGCAGCGCAGCGAGGCCTGAACCAACTGAATAACGGGCAAACCGGCAGGTCCCCCAACGTGCCGATACGCCCGTGACAACGCTTCAAAAGCTCCAACCGACGCGGGTTCCGCCCCAACGGGACCCTCGCCCGAGCTCATCCCAGAACCTCACAGGGTGCGTCGTCGATCGCGCTGGACTCCGCCGGGTCCAGCGCGATCTTTTTTGTGCGTGCGGCGACCCTTGTGCACGGCCCCTGTGAGCGGGCTTGTCGGAGTCTGGGGAGGGGTGTCGGATCTCCTGTGGGCGGCCCTCCGGGCTGGTGCAATTGCACATATTAAATTGACCAGTTGTAGGCGAGGTGTAAGTACCTCGGTTTCAGAAACTCATGCGGTGACACCCGTCACATGCCAGAGTCCTTGTTGCGTCCGACTCGGGTGCGCTAGAGGAGGCACGCGTTCCACCGTCCCACGGTGGTACGGGTGTTGGGGCCGCTGAGGGTCACGCGTCGGCGGGACTTTCGTCCTCCGCCGGCTCACCGGCCCGCTCCGTGGCCCGCGGTGGGGAGTCCATGGCCAGCCGCAGCAGCTGATGGCAGATCGGGCAGTGGCGCGTCAGATGGCGATAGGAGGAGGCGGCCGCCAGATGGGCACGGAGCAACGCCCGCGTCTCGTGCCTGACCGAAGCCGCCATACGCCACCTCCAGGGCCGCACGGGGAACGGGCCCTGGTTTCTGGGTACCGACCGAATGTGACGCCGTCAAGACGGCGTGAGGCGACTTGGGGGGCTGCGTGGGGAGACGTCCACCTGGCCGACGCAC
>JABFXD010000619.1 GCA_013361925.1 Streptomyces sp.
TCGCGTACCGTGCGCCCGTTCCGCCCCGCCATGTGGCTCCCCTCCGAACCCTGTCCGACCTGCAACATACCGCTCCGGGGGCACCGAAGGCGACTTTCCCCACCCTCTTAATTCACGATGTGAAATCGGCACTCGCGTAATTCACTGGCACCGCCTCGACGCGGTCGACTACCCTGACAGAACCTAGGGGCACTAGGTTATTCACTCTCAGGTTTTGTCATAAGCAAGACTCCCAAGGAGGCTCTCCCATGAGATCACTGACCGAGCACGACATCCGCGACTCCTTCGTGAACTGTTCGAAGGGCGAGGCCAAACGGGCCGCCGTCCCGCACGATCTCGACGAACGCCCCTGGGACGACCTGGACTTCTTCGGCTGGCGAGATCCAGGGGCACCCGACCGGACGTATCTGATCGCCGAACGCGAGGGGCGGCTCGTCGGCCTGTCGATGCGCCTCGCGTCCGCGCACCGCGGCTTCCTGCACCGCAGCATGTGTTCGCTGTGCCTGACGACCCATCCCGGCGGCGGCGTCTCACTGATGACCGCCCGCAAGGCCGGCGTCGCGGGGCGCGAGGGCAATTCGGTCGGCCTGTACATCTGCACCGACCTGGCCTGTTCCCTCTATGTCCGCGGGAAGAAGCAGCTCAACAGCATGCTGCGGATCGAGGAGAGCCTCACCGTGGAGCAGCAGATCGCCCGCACCACGGGCAATCTGTCCGCCTTCCTCGACAAGCTGGACGCCTGACTCAGTCCAGGGCACCCACGGCCAGCACGATCTTGCCGCGGTTCGCCCGGTTCTCCAGCCGCTCGTGCGCGGCCCGCGCCTGCGCGAGCGGCAGCACCGTCCGGACCGGCACGCGATAGGCGCCCGCGGCCACCCGGTCGGCCAGTTCGCGCAGGTCGGCGCGGGGGTCGTAGCCCTGCAACTGCAGGTTGGTGAGCTGGAAGCCGTGGATCGTCACGTTCTTCGGATAGAAGTCGCGGGTGTCGATCGTGCTGGGTTCCAGGGCGACGTTGGCGAGTGCGACGACCCGGCCGCCCGGCCCCGCCTCGCGCAGGCTCCGCCCGAAGGCCGCGCCGCCGACGGTGTCGAGGACGACCTCGGCACCGCGTCCGCCGGTCAGCCGCAGCACCTCCTCGACCTCGGCGTCACCGGGGTGCGCGGAGGTGTCGACGACGGCGTCGGCCCCGAACTCCCCCGCCCAGGCGGCCCTCTCGGCCGATCCGGCGAGCGCGATGACCCGTGCCCCCGTCTCGGCGGCGATCTGCACGGCGGCCGTGCCGACCCCGCTCGCGGCGGCCTTCACCACCACGGTGTCGCCCTTGCCGACCCGGGCGAGGTGCCGTGCGCAGTACCAGGCGGAGAGCCACGCGATGGGCAGCGTCGCCGCCTCGGCCAGGGCCACACCGTCGGGCAGCGCGACCACCTGGGTGGCCGGCACCACAGCCAACTGGGCATAGAAGCCGGGCGACTTCCCCCCGTCCAGGGCGATGACCCGCTGCCCGACCGAGAGGTCAGCCACTCCCTCCCCCACCCCGGCGATCACGCCGGACGCCTCGGCGCCCGGGATCAGCGGGGGCCGTCCGGCGCGGTGGTAGACACCGGCCCTGACGAGGGCGTCGACCCGGTTCACCCCGGCCGCGGCGACCCGGACCAGCACCTCCCCCGGGCCCGGCACCGGGTCCGGCACCTCGACCTCGACCAGCACCTCGGGCCCACCGAACGCGTCGATCCGTACCGCGCGCATGCCCCACCCACTCCCCTGTCGCGACTGACACCGTTTGAACCGGTGTCACCATGCGACACCTGTTCAAGAGGTGTCAAGGCTGGTCCGGCTGCGAGTAGGCTCGACCTCGTGACCGCGACCAGCACCGACCCCGAGCTCGCCTTCCCCTTCATCGGGGGCAGGCCGTGTCTGAACTTCGTCGCCACGCTCGGCAAACGGCACGCCACGCCCAAGGAGCGGCTACCGGACACCGACGCGCTGGCCCGCTGGCTGAGCCAGGCGGAGCTGGCCGCGGGCGGGGAACCGGTCCGGGTCACCGCCCGGGACCTCACCGACGCCCGGCTGCTGCGCGAGGCCCTCCACCGCTTCGTGCGGGCCGCGATGGCCGGGCGGGCCCCGGAGGCGGCCGACGTGGAACTGATCAACGCCACGGCCACACGTCCCGATCTGGCACCCCAATGGGGCGCGGTGCGCTGGACGGCGCGGCATCCCGCGCGGGCGGCCCTGGCCACCGTCGCGCGGGACGCCGTACTGCTGGCGGGCGGGCCGCTGATGGCGCGGGTCAAGGAGTGCGAGAGCCCGGAGTGCTCCCTGCTGTTCCTCGACGACTCCCAGGCCCGGCGCCGCCGTTGGTGCTCGATGGAGCGGTGCGGCAACCTCGCGAAGATCGCCGGTTACCGGTCCAGGAGCCGGGCCGCCGGCACCGCGTGACCGCGTGGGGTCACGGCTTCCAGTGCGGGTCGCGTCCGAGGAAGGCGAGCAGTGCCTCCGCCCGGCCCGCCCCCTCGGGCAGCGGACGTGCGGGGGCGAACACCTGGTAGGCGTCGCGGAGATGGTCCACGAGGTGTTCCGCGACCGGCCAGATCCCCTCGGCGAGCCCCTCCGTGAGCGGTAGGTCCTGTCCGGTCGCGACCGCGATGTCCCAGGCGTGCACCGCCGCGTCCATCGCGGCCGCCGCGGCGGCGAGCGGCAGGGGCAGCGGGCCCAGCGGCGTGGGCACCGCCTCGGCGTCGGCGGGCAGCCCCGCGTAGGCCTCCGCCACCGCGCGCAGCACCTCGTCGAGCTCCGCCGACGGATCCCCGGCGAGGGCGTCCTCGGGGTGGAACGGGTCGGAGCCGGGGCGCCCGCCGGTGAGCGCGAGGCCGTACCCCTGCTGGTCGATCCGCGCGTGGTTGAGGACCTGCCGTGCCGTCCACGCGCTGCACGGCGTCGCCGCTCCCCAGGCCCCCGCGGGGACCGCCGCGACCACCTCGCGCAGATAGTCGTGCGCACCTGTGAGAACCTCGAAGTCCCGGGTGTTCGCCATCACTGTTCCCCCTTCTTGCCGCCGACCTGCTGTTGCCAACAATCTAGGCATCCTTGCGGACAGCTACGGTCCGCAAGGAGTACGACAACGCACATGTGAAAGTGGGACAGCCTGAGGATGCGAGATGTACGTGAGTGGATGGCGTCCCTCGTACGCTCCCTGAAGCGCCGCAGGGACCCCGCGGTCGTCCATGCGCTGCGGTCCGCGGCCGCGGCGACGATCGCCTACGTCATCGCGCTGCGGATGAGTCCCGAGGCGGCCCCGCTCACCGCGCCCCTGACCGCGCTGCTGGTCGTCCAGGTCACCCTCTACGCCACGCTGACCAACGGCATCCGCCGGGTCAACGCCGTGGTGGCCGGGGTGCTGGTCGCCATCGCCTTCAGCCTGCTGGTCGGGCTGACCTGGTGGAGTCTCGCCCTGCTGATCCTGGCCTCGCTGGCGGTGGGGCATCTGGTGAAGGTCGACGAGTACGTGCCCGAGGTGGCGATCAGCGCGATGCTGGTCCTCGGGGTCACGACCGTCGGGGACACCGCGTGGGCGCGGGTGCTGGAGACGCTGATCGGGGCGGTCGTGGGGCTGGGCTTCAACCTGCTGTTCGCACCGCCCGTGTGGGTGGACGAGGCGGGCGAGTCCATCGAGGGACTGGCCCGCCGGGTACGGCAGTTGATGCTGCGCATGGGCGAGGAGGCCGCGGGCCGCACGCCCGTCGAGCACGCGAGGGAGCGGCTGCACGAGGCGCGGCGCCTGGACCACGACATCGTCGAGGTGGACGCCGCCCTGCGGCAGGCCGAGGACAGTCTGCGGCTCAACCCGCGCGTCCGTGAGGGCCTGCTGCACCGGGTGGTGCTGCGCACCGGCCTGGACACGCTGGAGATCTGCACGGTCGTCCTGCGGGTGCTCGCGCGCACGCTCGCGGACCTCGCCAAGGAACGTGATCCCGAACGACTGTTCGCATCGGAGACGGGTGCCGCGGTCGAACGGCTGCTGTCCGAGATCGCGGACGCGGTGGTCAGCTTCGCCGTCCTGGTCACCGCGCACGTCAGCCAGAGCGCCGAGTCGGCCGAGGAACGGCTCGCCTCCGAGCTGCGGCAGGCCGCGACCACCCGCGACAAGCTGGCCCAGCTGCTCCTGGAGGAGGTGCAGCGCGACGCCCGGCAGTGGCAGCTGCACGGCGCGGTGCTGACGGAGGTCAACCGCATCCTCGACGAGCTGGACACCGAGCACCGCTCGCGCCGGCTGTTCGAGGAACTGGACCGCATCTCCGGCGAGCAGCGCGGACGCCTGCCCCGGCTCACCAAGTTCCAGGAACGCGTACGCAGAAACCGCCCCACCCTCGCCAGACGCTCCAGGTGAGGTGGGCCGCCACGGCTCGAAGGGGGCGGGAGCGGTGACCGAGAGCGGTGTACGTGCCGCCGGCAACCCCTGAGGCCGCCCGGCGAGGCGGCGGTCCGGTTCGGCTGCCCCCTGAGGCTGCCGGAGACGGGCATCCATCCGCTGCAACTCGGGCTCGGCGAGTTCCCGCCGAGGATCTCGCACCGGCGAAGCCGCTGGTGGCCGCCAGGCCGGTCGGTGACTGGTAGGGGCGCGTGTTGCGTGCGGGGTGCGGTCCGGGTCATGGTGGCTGGCGACCGGGCAACCGACCGACCTGAGGTGCGTGCATGGGCAGCGGCGACTGGAGCAGGCGTCGGTTCGTCGGCGCGCTCGCGGGAGCGGGGGCGGTGGCGGCGCTGTCCTCGTGCGACGAGGCCGGTTCCGAGGCGTCTTCGTCGCCTCGGGCACCCCAGGCCGCTGCCCCGGAGAGCACCGCCGCCGCGTCCCCCTCACCCACGCCCGCGCCCTCCGGCCCACGCTCCCTCGCCCTCGGCACCTACACCTCCGCCGAGGACGGCGGCACCGGCATCGGCTTCGCCACGTACGACACCCAGACGGGCCGGGTGACCGCCGGCAGCACGCTCACCGGGGTGGGCGACCCGTCGTATCTCGCCCTGCACCCCGACGGCCGCACGCTGTACACGGTGAACGAGCGCGAGCAGGGTGCCGTGACCGCCGTACGGCTCGCC
>JABFXD010000263.1 GCA_013361925.1 Streptomyces sp.
ACAGACGTGCCTACCGGCAAGGTCAAGTGGTTCAACAGCGAGAAGGGCTTCGGCTTTCTCTCCCGCGACGACGGCGGTGACGTCTTCGTCCATTCCTCGGTCCTCCCCGCCGGAGTCGAGACACTGAAGCCGGGCCAGCGAGTGGAGTTCGGGGTCGTCGCCGGACAGCGCGGTGACCAGGCCCTTTCGGTCGTCATCCTCGATCCGACCCCGTCGGTCGCGGCGGCCACCCGTAAGAAGCCGGACGAACTGGCCTCCATCGTCCAGGATTTGACGACCCTCCTGGAGAACATCACGCCGATGCTGGAGCGTGGCCGCTACCCCGACAAGGTGGCCGGAAAGAAGATCGCCGGCCTGCTGCGCGCGGTCGCCGACCAACTCGACGTATAGAAGTCCTACGGAACACGTACGGAAGACGTACCGAACTGGTGGATTTCTAAGGGAATTCCAGTGCGTCCGGGCCGAGGGGCGGCACCAGCCCCTCGGCCGCCGCACGTGTCAGCAGTCCCCTGACCGCGGCGTATCCGTCCGCGCCGAGATCCGCCGTGAACTCGTTGACGTACAGCCCGATGTGCTGGTCGGCGACGGCCGGGTCCATCTCCTGGGCGTGTTCCATGACGTACGGCCGGGACAGCTCGGGCTCCTCCCAGGCGGCGCGCACGGAGCGGCGGATGGAGTCGGCGAGCAGCGTGAGCGTCTCCGTCCCCAGCGACCGCCTGGCGATGATCGCGCCCAGCGGAATGGGCAGCCCGGTGGTGTCCTCCCAGTGCTCGCCCATGTCGGCGAGCTTGTGCAGCCCGTAGTTCCGGTAGGTGAACCGGGCCTCGTGGATGACGAGTCCGGCGTCGACCTTCCCGTCCCGCACGGCCGGCATGATCTCGTGGAACGGCATGACGACGATCTCGCCGACCCCGCCCGGCACGACATCCGCCGCCCACAGCCGGAACAGCAGATACGCCGTCGACCGCTCGCTCGGCACCGCCACCGTCCGGCCGGTGAGGTCGGAGCCCGCCTCCCGGGTCAGCACCAGCGGCCCGCAGCCCCGCCCCAGCGCGCCCCCGCAGGGCAGCAGCGCGTACTCGTCGAGGACGTACGGCAGGACGGCGTACGACACCTTCAGCACATCCAGCTCACCGCGCTCGGCCAGGCCGTTGGTGATGTCGATGTCCGCGAACGTGACGTCCAGCGCGGGCGCGCCCGGCACCCGGCCGTGCGCGAGGGCGTCGAAGACGAAGGTGTCGTTCGGGCAGGGGGAGTAAGCGATGTCGAGGCTCATACCGTGTTCCAACTCTCCAGTACGGGTGCGAGCTTCCCGAAGCCCTCCGCCAGGGCTTCCAGCGCGTCGCCGATCCGCCAGGCGGCGCGGTCGCGCGGGCCGACGGGGTTGGAGACGGCCCGGATCTCCAGCACGGGCACCCCGTGCACGGCGGCGGCCTCGGCGACCCCGAAGCCCTCCATCGCCTCGGCGAGCGCGGTGGGGTGACGGCCCTTCAGGAGGGCCGCGCGGGCGGCGGTGCCGGTCACGGTCGAGACGGTGAGCACGGCTCCGGCGCGGGCCCCGGTGGCGGCGACGGCATCTCGTACGAGTGCTTCCGGCGGACGATGACTGACGGTCCCGAAGCCCAGCTCGGTGACCGGCACGAACCCGTCGGCCGTCTCGGCGCCCAGGTCCGCCGCGGTGATCTCGTCGGCGACGACGAGCGACCCGACGGGCGCGTCGGGGAGGAAGCCCCCGGCGATCCCGGCGGAGACGACGAGGCCGTAAGGGCCCGCTGCGAGGGCCGTGGCGGTGGCCGCGGCGGCGCGGGCGGGACCCACCCCCGCCGCGAGCACCTCGACGTCCGTCGCCCCCGCCAACGCGCGAGCCACCGCGTCCCGTTCGACCGGGACGGCGGTGGCTACGAGGATGCGCATGGCGTACGACGGCTCAGGCGTCGGCGTTGACGAGCTTGAAGTTCCAGACGCCCTTGTACTTCTCGCTGGCGCCGCTCTTCGTCTTGTCCTGCTCGACGATGCTGATGTACAGCGTCTTCGGGGCGGCCTGGCCCTGCTGGTCGGCGAAGAGGTCGACGCCCTGGAAGGAGTAGTACGTCTTCTTGTAGACCGTCGTGACCTGCTGGCCGTTGATCCACAGCGCCCAGCCGGTGTCCGCGATCTTCGGGTCGACGCCGACGCGGAGGGTCTCGCTCTGGGCGACCTCGATCGAGTCGGACGCCTTCTTCAGGGCGCACTTGGTGGCCTTCTCCTGGCCGAGGTTGTCACCGTCCTCGTAGCAGGTGGCCTCGGCGCTGATGGAGTTCTTGCCGACCGTCACGGTCGCGCGGGGCGTCGGCTTGTCACAGGCCGACAGGACGAGCAGTCCGGCGGAAACGGCGCCGAGGACGGCGACGGCGCGGCGGCGTCGCACAGCGGCTTGCATCGTGGTCATGGCCGAAGGCTATCGGGCAGGTGCGGCAGTCTCCTTATGCGGGGTACGGCGTGCCCTGTTCGTTACGCCACGCGCGCGCCCGGACGGCCCCCGTGGCGGGCCGAGCTCAGCAGCCCCTTCACCGTCGCCAGCCAGCCCACGGCGATCACCGCGGCGGCCACCGCGAGGCCCAGGGTGCCGTTGAGGGGCATCACGATGCCGACCGCGCCGCCGAACACCCAGGCCATCTGGAGCATCGTCTCCGAGCGGGCGAACGCCGAGGTGCGCACCTGCTCGGGCACGTCCCGCTGGATCAGCGCGTCCAGGGACAGCTTGGCGAGGGCCAGCGAGAAACCGGCGATCGCGGTGAGGACGGCGACGAGGAACGCGCCGAAGAAGACCGCGGCCGTGATCGCCGTGCCCAGCACCACCACCAGGACGGTCACGATGATGATCTCCGGCGCGCGGGAGCGCAGCCCGGCGCCGACCGCCGTGCCGAGCGCGTTGCCCACCCCGGCCGACACGGCCACGATCCCGAGCGAGACGGCCGCGCTCTCCCCGGTCAGGGGGTGCTCGCGCAGCAGGAACGCGAGGAAGAACGTGAGGAACCCGGACAGCCAGCGCAGGGCCGCGTTCGCGCCGAGGGCGTGGGTGACGGCGATGCCGACGGTCCGCAGCCCCGGCCGCTTGGCCGACTTCCGGTGGGGGCCGTGCAGATGCTCCTCGTCCGCCGCGAGCAGCGCCACGTCCTCGCCCTTGGCGGAGTCGACCTTCGGCGGCAGCGTGAAGGACAGGAACGTCCCCGCCACGAAGATCACGAAGGCGCCGTAGAGCGGCCAGCGCGGCCCGAGAGCCTGGAGCCCGGCCCCGATGGGCGCGGCGAGACCGGTGGCGAGAAGCCCGCCGAGCGTGACCCGGGAGTTGGCCTTGACGAGGGAGAACCCGGGCGGCAGCAGCCGCGGCACGACAGCGCTTCTGACGACCCCGTACGCCTTGGAGGAGACGAGCACCCCGAGCGCCGCCGGATACAGCTCCAGGCTGCCGGTGACGACCGCTCCGGACAGCACCAGGGCCAGCAGGGCGCGGGCGAGCATGGCCCCGGCCATGGCGGCGCGGCGCCCATGGGGCAGCCGGTCGAGGAGCGGGCCGATCACGGGGGCGAGGACGGTGAAGGGGGCCATCGTGATGGCGAGGTAGAGGGCGACACGCCCGCGTGCCTCGTCGGTGGGGACGGAGAAGAAGACGGTCGAGGCGAGCGCGATTGTGATCATCACATCGCCCGCGCCGTTCACACCGTGCAGCTCGATCAGCTTGCCGAGGCCGGATTCCCCCGCCCCATGGGCGTGTGTGGCCTTGCGGATGCCGCGCGCGGGGCCGGTCACCGGGAAGTGCAGGGCACGCCCGACGGAGCGCAGAGAACCTCGCGTCCTGCCGTTGCCCTTGATCCCGGTGGCCCCATGGGGCGTCTTAGCGGTTGCCACGACGTTCATAGTGCCCCGAGTGAGGCGTTCGTAGTGCGGTTACCGCGCGTATGTCCGTGCTTTCGTGAGGTGCTTTCGTGCCGTGTCGAGTCGGATGGGTGGGGGTAAACGTCCCGTCGGTGTAGGCCGTACGCACGCGAGCAGGTAGCGTGCGTATCTCAGCCATCCCGCAGAATGGATGGACAGGTGCGCCCGAGTGCGAGCGGGCGCGGACGTCGACGCGGCCCTCCGGTCCGCTCCGTCCGCCCCACCGCGCGTTCAGGCAGGCGCACCAGAGAGACGGCGTAGGAGAGAAGCGATACCTGTGAGCGCAGCGACCACGCGAAGCCGCACCCCCGACCGCCTGTGCGCCGAGGCCGTCGACCTCGCCCGCGCCGCAGCCGAGGAGGCGGCGGCGCCCGGCGTAGTCGGCGAGCACACGGGTGCGGTCTCCGAGGGAGACCGGGTCGTCACGCACTTCTTCGAGTGCAAGGAAATGGGTTACCGCGGCTGGCGCTGGGCGGTGACGGTGGCGAGGGCGTCACGCGCCAAGAACGTGACCCTCGACGAGGTCGTCCTGCTGCCCGGGCCCGACGCCCTCCTGGCCCCCGAATGGGTCCCCTGGAGCGAGCGCCTGCGCCCCGGCGACATGGGCCCCGGCGACCTCCTGCCCACCGACGCCGAGGACCTCCGCCTGGAGCCCGGCTACTCCGGCGAGGACGAGCCGATCCCGAGCTCGGCGGTCTCGGAGGAGATGGCGGAGCTGGTGGAGGCGGAGGACGCGGAGGTGACCGCGGGCACCCCCTCCAACCTCCCGGTGGCCCCCACCCGGGGCACGATCGCCGCGATCGCCGAGGAACTGGGCATGCGTCGCGCCCGGGTCCTGTCCCGCTACGGCCTGCACAGCGCCGCGGACCGCTGGGAGGAGGCGTTCGGCTCCAAGACCCCCATGGCCCAGGCGGCCCCCGCCACCTGCGTCAGCTGCGGTTTCCTCACCCCCATCGGCGGCTCCCTCGGGCAGGCCTTCGGCGTCTGCGCCAACGAGTTCGCCCCCGCGGACGGCAGGGTGGTCTCCCTCTCCTACGGCTGCGGCGGCCACTCGGAAGCGGCGATCATGCCGAAGCCGCCCCGCCCGGCGCCCCCGGTGATCGACGAGACGAAGGTCGACGCCTTCCCGCTGCGCCCGGCGGCGGACTCGGGGTCGGTACCGG
>JABFXD010000044.1 GCA_013361925.1 Streptomyces sp.
GGAGGTCACCGTGACCAACGACGGTGAGCGCGGCGAGATGATCACGGAGGCGTGGGAGGGCAGGGAGGTCGGGATCAGCCACCCGCGAGGCAGACCGCATGCCTACCGGTTCACCAACCGCCCCGAGGAGCCCAGCCGCGGCCTCGGCCGGCCGGCGTTCGCCCTCTTCCTGGTCTACGTCGGTCTGGTGGTCCTGTCCGCGGTCCACTGGGCATGGCCGTGGGCCCTGATCGGCTTCGGCGGACCCTTGGCTCTCTACGCCGCCGCACACCTGCCCGCCACGATCCGCGCCAAGAACGACCACACGGCCGAGCTGGCCGCGATGGAGAGCACCGAGGGTCGCGTCGTCGCCGTCCTCAGGGACGTCAGCGTCGACCAGGACGACGGCCACACGTACACCACCATCACCCCGGTCGTGTCGTTCACCACCCACGAGGGCACCGCCGTCACGGCCCACTGCACGTCCCGTCTCCCTGACCCGGCCGGGGCGTACGGCCGTGAGGTCACCGTCCACTACTCCCAGGCCGACCCGGCCGTCTTCACCCTCGACCGCACCGCCGAACACCGCTCGCAGAATCAGGACGTGACGTTCAACGTCCTGTCGATCGCGGTACTTGCGGCGATGTGCGTGACAGGGGTGCTCCGTCTCTTCTGAGGCGGTCGTCCTGGAATTCGGCTTCAGGAGCCCTCCGGGGACCCTCGCGGGCTGACGTGGATGGCCGGTCGAACTCCTTGTGCGCCCACGACCTCATGGATAACGTTTCCCAGTCGGAGCGCCGATGGCCCGCCACCGCGCACTGACACGCACCACCTGTACGGCTGGGTACGCTCAAGAAAGCGCACGTCGGGACGACCGTAAGCCTGGAATGAATCGATTCATCCACTTGGCCCGGTGAACGCTGCCGAGGGCAACGGTTTCCGCTGCGCGCTCTCCATCCGAGGAGGTCCGATGCCAGGTTCGAAGATGACCCGCAGGACGGTGATCGGCGGAGCCCTGTCCGTCGTCGCCGCGACGAGCGTCCCGACGCCGGCGCTCGCGCGCGGGACACACCGAACGGACGAGGCGGCGACCTGTTACGGCAGGGTGCGCGGACGGCGCGAGGACGGCATCGTGAAGTTCCTCGGCGTGCCCTACGCCACCCCACCGCTCGGCGAACTGCGGTTCAAGGCCCCCAAGCCGCCCCGGAGTTGGCGGGGCGTGCGCGACACGGTGGACTTCCCCCACCCGGCCTTCCAGGTGGCCGGCAACGAGATGGGCCCGAACGGCAACGGCCGGATGCCCGCGCCCTCCGAGGACTGCCTCTACCTCAACATCTGGACACCCGCCGCGGACCGCCGACGTCGACCGGTGATGTTCTACAACCACGGCGGCGGCTACATGATCGGTTCCGGCTCCGCCACGGGGCAGGACGGCACCCATCTGGCGCGGCTCTACGACGTCGTGGTGGTCGAGTCCAACCACCGGCTCGGTCTGCTCGGCTACCTGTTCCTGGGAGATCTCGCCGCCGACGACCGGTACGCCGCCAACCAGGGAATGCTGGACATCCTCGCGGCGCTGCGCTGGACCAGGGAGAACATCGAGAACTTCGGGGGCGACCCCGACAACGTGATGGTCTGGGGCGAGAGCGGTGGCGGCGCCAAGACCGCCGCGATCCACACGATGCCGGACGCCGTGCCGCTCTTCCACAAGGCCTCGATCGAGAGCGCCGCGCCGCTGCGCTTCCCCACCCGCGCAGGCGCCACCGCGCGGGCCGAGCGCACCCTGGAGCTCCTGGGACTGACCGCGGCGGACATCCCCGCGCTGCACGGGACACCGGCCGAGAGGCTGCTCGCGATCCAGCAGTCCGAAGCCGCGAACGGCGCACCGCCCTGGGGCGACCCCGGTTCGCTCCCGGGCTTCGGCGCCTTCGTCGACGGCACCGTCATCCCGCGGCACCCTTTCGCCGACGGCGCCGCCCCCTTCTCGGCGGGCAAGCCGCTGATGTGCGGCACATGCCGCGACGAGACGGTGTTCTTCAGCCTGTTCGGGCCGCCCGACATCTTCCGGATCGACGAGGCCGGACTGCGCAGGGAACTGGGCCGCACGTATCAGGGCGCCGAACTCGACCGCGTCATCGACGTCTTCCACAGGTCCCGGCCCGACGCGACACCCGCACAGCTCTATTTCGCCATCACCACCTCGCCGATCTGGCGCGACGCGATCAAGATCGCTGAGGCCAAGGCGGCGCAACACGCGGCGCCGGTGTTCATGTACCAGCTCGCCTACAAGAACCCCACCTTGGTGCCCGGCACGGACTTCCCCCTCGGCTCGCCGCACGCGTCGGACATCAACCTCAAGTTCGCCAACACCGACAAGAACCTCGACTCCCTCCTCAACGCGGATCAGTCGCCGGGCCGGCTCGCGACCGCGCGGCACATGAGCGGACTGTGGGCGGGCTTCGCCCACCGAGGACGCCCCGCCGCGGACGGGGTGCCGGCCTGGCCGGCGTACACGCCGCAGCGGCGCGCCACCATGCGGCTCGACGCGGAGTGCACGATCGTCGACGATCCGGACAGGACGGAGCGGTTGTACTGGCAGCGCGGCTGAAGGTGCTCAGGCGGCGTTGCGGCTGCTGAGGCCGCAGAGGGGGATGCGCGGCAGTCGGCGCCACTGTCCTGCTCCCCCACCCTCCGGTACCGCCGCCCCACCAATCGGAACACCCTATCCATTTTTGGTGTTACGGTGGGCGACAGATAACCGGATAGCCCTATCCGGGCCATGAAGCGGATAGGGCTATCCATTGCTCGCCCGGAAGGATCACCCCGTGACCACCATCGCCATCATCGGCGCCGGCCCTCAGCTGGGCCTGGCCATCGCGCGCACCTTCGGCTCCCACGGCTTCGACATCGCGCTCGTCTCCCGCGACCGCGGCAAGCTCGACCGGCTCGTCGACACCCTCACCGCCGAAGGCATCACGGCCGCCGCATTCCCGGCGGACGTCCTCGACCGCGACGCCCTCACCCAGGCGCTCAAGGACGCCGCAGCGCGCTTCGACGGTATCGACGTCCTGGAGTACTCCCCCGTCGGGACACTCGGCTCCACCACCCTCACCACCCCGGCCCAGACCGAACCCGGCCATGTGCAGCACGAGATGGAGTTCCAGCTCTACGGGGCGATCGCCGCCACGCAGGCGGTGCTGCCCGCCATGCGCGAGGCCGGCGTCGGCACCCTGCTGTTCACCACGGGCGCCGGATCCATCGACCCCGTACCGCAGGTCGGCAACGTCAACGCCGCGGCGGCCGCACTGCGCAACTGGGTCCTCAACCTGCACAAGGAACTGGACGGCACCGGCATCCAGGCCGCCCACATCGGGATCGACGTCTCCATCGGCGTGGCGGCCGTCCCCGGCTTCCCCACCGCCCAGCCGGAGGAGATCGCCCCGGTCTACTGGGACCTGCACACCACCAAGCGCGACCAGGCCGAACTGGTCTTCAGCGGCTGACACCGCACAGGACGCCGTCCGCCACGCGACGGACGGCGTCCCCCCGCAACTCCCGCCGCCGAAGCCGACCTGCCCGCCACCCCAGGCCGGCTCTCCGCTTCAGCGGACTCAGCGCCGCCGCGGCCGCAGCGAAACCTGTAACAACATCAACTAGTCGACTGCGCTCCGCTCGGCCAAGTCGCGAAGAGCCTCAGGAACTCTGGCGCCCGAGAGCTGGATCAGATCGCGGTTGACCTCGCGGGCCAAGTGGTGATCGTGGATCTGCTCAGGCGTCAGGATCTCCCTCCAGAAGTGCGGCTGTGGCCCGCGACAGCTGTGCTCATGGCGTGGATCTCAACGTTCGTCGGCCGAACCTCGCGAGGACCAAGTTCACAGCCCCACCGAGCGACAACTCTTCCGGCGGGCATGCAGAGACTGTCGCCATCGGTTCCCATACGGCCACCCCGGAACTGGCCGTCAGCTCGGCCTGTTCCATGTGCTGCTGCCGCATGAACGCATGCGCCATGAGGAAGAGCCCGGTGCCGATGTCGTCCTGCCGCGCGGTGACGAACGCAGTATCCGGACCCGCAACACCGTCGTACCGCGCGACGCACACGAACACACCGAGCCCGACCGTCCGCCTCGGCTCGCCGGGGAGATTCCGGGTGCTGCGGAGCGGGAGGGACGTCCTGTCCCTCCCGCTCGCCGACTGCCGTGTCGGCTACCGCTTCTCGTGGGCGATGAACAGGTAGGAGCCGGAACCGGCCCGGTACACGGCCCGGTCCCCGTCGACGCGCTCGAACCTCGCCCCGTCCGGCGCCTGCCCGGGTTTGCCGCCTCCCGTCGGTACCCGGATCTCCGCCGTCGTGTTGGGCGGCACCTCGACCCGCAGGCGGAAGACGCCGTCCGCGCGCGTCCACTCCGACGACACCTCGCCGTAGGGAGTGCGGTAGCTGCCCGCGACGTGCGTCAGTGTGCCCACCGGCCGCGGGTCGACGACGAGTTCGCGGTAGGCCACGCCGCCGCGCGGCCGGCGGATTCCGGCGAGGCCGCTGTGGAACCACTCCTCGATCTGGAGGAGGATCATGTGGTTCTTGGAGTTGCCCATGTCCCATTGCTCGGGATGGGTCGTCAGACCGCCCGGGTTGGCCGTCGTGGGCCGCATGAAGTAGCCGTAGCTCGGGCGGGTGTCCTCCTGGAGCACGTCCCACAGGACGTCGTCACGGCCGCCTTCGTGGAGGGCCCTGACGATGGGGGCAAGGCCGATGGTGCCGCCACTGAAGTGCGGGCCCCCGCCGTACGGTTGATGCGCGTGGACCAGCTCGACCAGCGCGTCCAGGACCTTCTCCCGCTCGCCCTCCGGCACCAGCCCCTCGTCCAGTGCCAGCGCCTGTGCGGCCTGGGTCGCCCCCGTGGTGCCCTGCTCGCCCTGGGCGGTGTAACGGCCGAGGGAGCTGTTGTAGAAGGCGTCGTTGAAGGCCTTCTTGATGTTCGCGGCAAGGCTGCGGTACTCGGCGGCGTCTGCCGTGCGGCCGAGGAGGTCGGCCATGCGGGCCATCCGGTCGGCGACCTGGTGGTAGCCCCAGGTGCCGGTGATACGCCCGGAGGTC
>JABFXD010000246.1 GCA_013361925.1 Streptomyces sp.
CGCCGCGAGGAACTGCCTCCCGGCGAGACCGTCACCGGCCCGGCGATCATCACCGAGGCCAGTGCGACGACCGTCGTCGACGACGGCTGGCAGGCCGTGGCGCGAGACGACGGGCATCTGGTCATGGAACGCGTGACGGTCACGCAGAGTTCCGATCTCGACACGGAAGTCGACCCGGTCCGGCTCGAGGTCTTCAACAATCTCTTCATGTCCATCGCCGAACAGATGGGCGCCCGCCTCGAGTCCACGGCCCAGTCCGTCAACATCAAGGAACGCCTCGACTTCTCCTGCGCGCTCTTCGACCCCGACGGAAACCTGGTGGCCAACGCCCCGCACATCCCCGTCCACCTGGGCTCGATGGGCACCAGCGTCAAGGAGGTCATCCGGCGCCGCGGCACCGGGATGCGGCCGGGGGACACCTACGCCGTCAACGACCCGTACCACGGCGGCACCCACCTGCCGGACGTCACGGTGATCACCCCGGTCTTCGACGCGCCGGGCCCCGAGGGCACGGAGAGTGACGGGGGGATCGGAAGGATCGGGAGGATCCTCTTCTACGTCGCCTCCCGCGGCCACCACGCCGAGATCGGCGGCATCGCCCCCGGCTCCATGCCCGCCAACAGCCGCAGCATCGAGGAGGAGGGGATCCTCTTCGACAACTGGCTCCTCGCCGAGAACGGCCGCTTCCGCGAGGAGGAGACCCTCCGCCTGCTCACCGAGGCGCGCTACCCGTCCCGCAACCCGGCGACCAACCTCGCCGACCTGCGCGCCCAGATCGCCGCCAACCAGAAGGGCGTCGACGAAGTCGCCCGCATGATCGAGAACTTCGGACTCGACGTCGTACAGGCCTATATGCGGCACGTCCAGGACAACGCCGAGGAAGCGGTGCGCAGAGTCGTCGACTCCCTCGACGACGGCGAGTACGCCTACGAGACCGACTCGGGCGCCGTGATCCGCGTACGCGTGCGCGTGGACCGTGAAACCCGCTCCGCGACTGTCGACTTCACCGGTACGTCCGCACAGCTGGACAGCAACTTCAACGCCCCCTTCGCGGTGGTCAACGCGGCCGTCCTGTACGTCTTCCGCACCCTGGTCGCCGACGACATCCCCCTCAACGACGGCTGTCTGCGCCCCCTGAGGATCGTCGTGCCGCCCGGCTCGATGCTCGCGCCCGAGCCGCCCGCCGCCGTCGTCGCGGGCAACGTGGAGACCTCGCAGGCCATCACCGGCGCCCTCTACGCGGCGCTCGGCGTCCAGGCCGAGGGCTCCGGGACCATGAACAACGTGACGTTCGGCAACGCCCGCCACCAGTACTACGAGACGGTCGCGTCCGGTTCCGGAGCGGGCGACGGCTTCCCGGGCGCACCCGTCGTGCAGACCCACATGACCAACTCGCGGCTCACCGACCCCGAGGTCCTGGAGTGGCGGCTGCCCGTCCGGCTCGACGAGTTCGCGGTCCGGCAGGGCAGCGGCGGAGCCGGACGCTGGCGCGGCGGCGACGGCGCGGTGCGCCGCATCCGGTTCCTGGAACCCATGACCGTCTCCACGCTCTCCCAGCACCGCAGGCTCCCGCCGTACGGCATGGCGGGCGGCCAACCCGGCGCGCTGGGCGCCAACCGCGTGGAGCGGGCCGACGGGACGGTCACCCCACTCCTCGGCAGCGACGCGGCTGACGTCCTTCCCGACGACGTACTTGTCATCGAAACCCCCGGCGGTGGAGGCTACGGCCCACCGCCGCCCCACCCCCATCCAGCAGGAGAAGAGATCAATGATCTTCGGGCGTTCTGAGCGCGGAAAGCCCCCGGTCGAGCCCGTCACGCTCAAGATCCTCGTGGCCGGCGGCTTCGGCGTGGGCAAGACCACGCTCGTGGGCGCGGTCAGCGAGATCCGGCCGCTGCGTACCGAGGAACTGCTCACCGAGGCAGGACGCCCGGTCGACGACACGAGCGGCGTGGAGGGCAAGCGCACCACCACGGTGGCCATGGACTTCGGGCGCATCACGCTCCGCGAGGACCTGGTGCTGTACCTCTTCGGTACGCCCGGCCAGGAGCGGTTCTGGTTCATGTGGGACGAGCTCTCCGAGGGCGCCCTCGGAGCCGTTGTCCTCGCCGACACGCGCCGCCTGGAGGACTGTTTCGCCGCCATCGACTACTTCGAGCGGCGCTCCATACCCTTCCTCGTCGGCGTCAACTGTTTCGAGGGATCGGCCCGTTACCCCGTCGAGGACGTCCGCCAGGCTCTCGACCTCGACCAGGACGTACCGGTGGTGCTGTGCGACGCCCGGGACCGCGAGTCGGTCAAGGAGGTCCTGATCGGCGTGGTCCGGCACGCGATGGCGTACGTGGCGGAGCGTCGGCAGGCCGCCGTCACGAGCTGACAGCCGACAGCTGACAGCCGACAGCAGCACGGGAGCGGCCCGTACCCCCGCCGACCGGGGTACGGGCCGCGTTCACGACCACACGCGCGTGGCTGGTGCTACGACCGGACGCGCGCGTGGCTGGTGCTAGGTCCTCACGCGCGCGTGCGGCTAGTTCTCCCCGTCCTCCTCCCAGCCGAAGCTCTTCTCCACGGCCTTGCGCCAGTTGTGGTACTCCCGGTCACGCGCCGACGACTCCATCGACGGCGTCCACTCGACGTCCTTCTGCCAGTGCGACTTCAGCTCGTCCAGGTCGTTCCACACCCCCGTGGCGAGCCCGGCCGCGTAGGCGGCCCCCAGGCAGGTCGTCTCGGACACCTTCGGCCGTACCACCGGCACGTCGAGGACGTCCGCCTGGTGCTGCATGAGCAGGTTGTTCTTGGTCATGCCGCCGTCCACCTTGAGGGTGGTGATGTGCACGCCCGAGTCCTGGAACATGGCGTCCACGACCTCGCGCGTCTGCCAGCTCGTCGCCTCGAGCACCGCGCGCGCGAGATGCGCCTTGGTGACGTACCGGGTGAGCCCGGTGACGACCCCGCGGGCGTCGGAGCGCCAGTAGGGCGCGAACAGACCGGAGAACGCGGGCACGATGTAGGCGCCGCCGTTGTCGTCGACACTCGCCGCCAGCGGCTCGATCTCGTCGGCGGTGCGGATGATGCCGAGCTGGTCCCGGAACCACTGGACGAGCGCGCCCGTTATGGCAATCGACCCCTCCAGGCAGTAGACCGGAGCCTCACTCCCGATCTTGTAGCCCATCGTCGTCAGCAGCCCGCTCTTCGAGGGCACCGGCCGGTTGCCGGTGTTGAGCAGCAGGAAGGAGCCCGTCCCGTACGTGTTCTTGGCCGTGCCCACGTCGTAGCAGGCCTGCCCGAACACGGCCGCCTGCTGGTCGCCCAGCGCGGACGCCACCGGCACGCCCGCGAGTTGGCCGACCGCCGTGCCGTACACCTCGGCCGAGGACCTGATCTCCGGGAGGACGGCCTCGGGGATGTTCATCGCGGAGAGGATGGACTGGTCCCACTGGAGGGTCTCCAGGTTCATCAGCATGGTGCGGCCGGCGTTGGTCACGTCGGTGACGTGCTTGCCGCCGTCGGTGCCGCCGGTGAGGTTCCAGATGAGCCAGGAGTCGATGGTGCCGAAGGCGATCTCACCGTTCTCGGCACGCGCGCGCAGCCCCGGCACGTTGTCGAGCAGCCAGGACGCCTTCGGCCCGGAGAAGTAGGTGGCCAACGGCAGGCCGGTCTGCTCACGGAAGCGGTCCTGTCCGTCGGAGCCGCCGAGTTGATGGGTCAGCGCCGCGGTACGCGTGTCCTGCCACACGATCGCGTTGTGCACGGGCTTGCCGGTGGCGCGGTCCCACAGGACCGTCGTCTCGCGCTGGTTGGTGATGCCGAGCGCGCTCAGCTGGTCGGCGCGCAGCCCGGCCTTGGCGAGCGCCCCGGCCACCACTGCCTGCACCTTGGACCAGATCTCGGTGGCGTCGTGCTCCACCCAGCCGGGCTTGGGGAAGATCTGCCGGTGCTCGCGCTGGTCGACGGCGACGATGGCGCCGTCCTGGTTGAAGACGATGCAGCGGCTGGAGGTGGTGCCCTGGTCGATTGCGGCGACGAACTTGTCCGTCATGACGTCCCCTTCGTCGGATCCTTCAGAAGGCTGCGTTGAAGATGAGCCCGGACAGCGCTCCGCCGATCAGCGGTCCGACCACCGGGATCCACGCGTAACCCCAGTCCGAGGTGCCCTTGTTGGGGATCGGGAGCAAGGCGTGGGTGATGCGCGGGCCCAGGTCACGGGCCGGGTTGATGGCGTAACCCGTGGGCCCGCCGAGGGACAGGCCGATGCCGGTCACGAGGAACGCGACGATCAGGATCGCGGTGCCTGACTCACCAAGCCCCTTGGTCAGGCCGAACGCCAGGATGGGCAGCACCAGACCCATCGTCGCGATGATCTCGGTGACGAGGTTCGCCACGGGATTGCGGATCGCGGGCGCCGTGGAGAAGATCCCCAGCGTCGGCTGCGCCTTGTCCTCCTCGGCGTTGGCCTGGAACTGCGCGTAGTACACCAGCCAGCACAGCACCGCGCCGAGAACGGCACCGACCATCTGCCCGGCGATGTAGATCGGCACCTTGTCCCAGTCGCCGGTGTCCACGGCGATGCCGATCGTCACCGCCGGATTGAGATGTCCGCCGGACAGCGGCGCGGCGGTGTAGGCCCCGGCCAGCACGCCGAAACCCCAGCCGAACGCGATGACCACCCACCCCGCGTCCTTGGCCTTCGAGTCGTTCAGTACGACGGCGGCGACCACTCCGGCGCCGAAAAGGATCAGGATGGCGGTGCCGATGATCTCACCGACGAATATGTCTCCGTTGCTCATGGCGGCTCCTAGGCCCCGGCCCGGGGTGTTCGACCCCGGTCCTCCGTGCAGGGTGCGTTTCCCATGGCGACTTCAGCCGGGGACGAGGAGGTCCCGCGCCCCGCCCGGCATCCGTGACGAGCGTGCCGTCGCAGTCGAATCACCCGTGGGGGAGCGGGCCTTGGAGCAGCCGTGCCCGCATGGCGCAGTGCGTGGATACGCCGAGAATGTACGGCGATGTCGACTGACATCGGAAGTGTTCACCGGTGTCCAGGGGGCGTCAAGGACGCGGACG
>JABFXD010000427.1 GCA_013361925.1 Streptomyces sp.
AGTAGCCCCGTGACAAGGGCGCTTCCAAAGACCTCCACGGCCACACAACGTGACGCCCCGCCACCGACGCAGGTCAGTGGCGGGGCGTGGGGTCAGTTCACGTCGCCAGGATTCGCCCGAACGGGCGGCACGGTGTCGTGATCTTGAGCGTGTTCCGGGGTGCTCAGATCCGGACGCCGAACTGGAACGGCATGTTGCCGATCGACTCGTAGCGCACGACCGTGCCGGTGCGCGGGGCGTGGATCACCTGGCCGTTGCCGGCGTAGATGCCGACGTGGTGCAGGTCGCCGTAGAAGATGACGAGGTCGCCGACCTTGAGCTGGCTCTGCGAGTAGATCTTTGTGCCGGCGTTCGCCTGGGCCTGCGAGGTGCGGGGGATGGAGACGCCGGCCTGGGCGTAGGCCCAGGAGGTGAGGCCCGAGCAGTCGTAGGAGGCGGTGCCCGTGGCGCCGTAGACGTACGGCTTGCCGAGCTGGCTCTGGGCGGCCGAGAAGGCGGCGGCGGCGAAGTTGGAGGCGGCGGGGGCGTCGCCGAGGTCCACGCGCTCGCTGGCGGAGCGGCTGGCGCGCTCGTCCTCGGCGGCGAGGGCGGCCTTCTCGGCGGCCGTCAGCGTGTTGAGCAGCTTCTGCGCCTCGGCGAGCTTGGCCTGGACTTCCTTCTTCTTCTTGGCCAGTTCGGTCCGGGTGGAGGAGAGGTCCTTGAGCTTCTCGGACGCCTCGGAGCGCTCCTGCGCGAGCTCGCGCTGCTTCTCCTGGATCTTCTTCAGCGCCTCGACCTGCTGGGCGCTCAACTGGTCGGCCGTGGAGGCCTTGTCCAGATAGTCGTCCGGGTTGGACGACAGGAAGAGCTGCAGGGAGGCGTCTATGGAGCCCGTGCGGTACTGGGCGGCGGCCGCGAGACCCATGGAGTCACGGAGGCCGTTGAGGTCCTCCTGGCCGCGGGCCACGGTGTCCTGGATGGCGGAGATCTCCTTCTGGAGCTTCTCCTGCTTCTCCTTGGCGCCGTTGAGCTTCTCGGTGGCCTGCTCGGCCTCCTCGTAGAGCTTGTCGACCTTGGACTTGACCTCGTCCTTGCTGGGCTTCTCGCTCGGTGCCGCGTTGGCGGCGTTGGCGCTCAGCGCGACGGCGGCGGCAGCAGCGGTGGTCAGCACGGTCACGCGTGTGCGGCTCGGCTGCTTGGGTCGACGGTGGGACGCCACGGAGGTGAGCTCCTTCTTGTGAGTGATCACCCGTTCGGAGGTTCGAGCCCAGACCCTAGTGACCTTCTTGTGATCAGTTCAAATCCTCACGCGAAAAAATCGGTCACGGACTGCATTCTTTACACACAACTCACGTGCGGTAATGCTCGATTGACACTACGTTGTGTGACGATCCAGCCAATTCGGGCAATGAGCCCACAAGTTCGATGTTTAGGACAGGCGCTTCAAAAGCATCGCCGAAGCGACAGGCCGGGCCCCCGCCTTGGCCACCCCGTCGGCCACCTCACGGTCGGTGGAGGCGACGATGACCGGCCGGCCGGGCGGCTCGGCGCGCACCAGTTGGCGGATCAGTTCGTCGGCCGTGACGCCCGCCTTGGAGAACAGCACCCGCACACCGCGCGGCGGCGCGAGCAGCACCGGCGCGGCCAGTTCGGCGCCGTCGAAGACACACGTCACCTCCGCGCCCGTCTGGGCCGCGAGCTGCGAGAGCTGACCGAGCAGCCGCAGGCGCTGCTTCTCCAGGGGCATCTGGGGATAGCCGGTCTTGGTGACGTTGTAGCCGTCGACCACCAAGTGGGCCTGGGGCAGGGCGAGCAGCTGGTCCAGAATGGCCGGATCGTTCTCGGACAGCGCCCGCGCGGCGATGTCCTTCGGGGTCATTCGACCCGGTTCGACCGCGTCGACGGTCTCCGCGGGCCGTACGGAGACGGGCGGCAACGCCAGCTCCCTGCGCAGCCCTTGGGCCGCGTCCAGCACGGTGTCCAGGAGCAGCCGGACGCGCATGTCCTCGACACTGCGCCCCTCCCGGGCCGCCTTGCGCGTGGCCTCCAGCGCGGCCTCGGCCTCCCCCAGCCGGGCCTTGAGCCGCCGCGCCTCGACCTCGGCCGTGGACACCTGCGTCTGCCCCTCGGCACGCACGGCGTCCATCTCGGCCTGGAGCTTGCGCAGCGCCGCCTCGCCGCGCTTGACGTCACTGAGGGCGGCCCGCAGCTTGCGGTGAAGCGATTCGGCTTCCTTCTTGACCGTGTCCAGCTCGGTGCGCAGCCGCTCGGTCTCGGCGCGTGTGTGGTCCCGGGCGGCCGCCAGCTCCTCGCGAAGCCGCTCCAGTTCGACGCGGCTCTCCTCGTCGGCGCGCTCGGCGTCGGCCCGCTGGGCCTCCTCGCCGGCCGCGGTCACGAGCTTCACCCAGCCCGTGGGACGCAGAACATAGGCCGCGGCCGCCACGTCGAGCGGATCCGCGGCCGGGGGCGGCGAGCCGGAGTCGAGGGCGCCGGCGAGCTCCGGCTGGGCCTCTCTGAACTTCTCGCCGATGCGCTGCCGGAACAGGGGATCGGTCTCCAGTGCCGCGGCCATCGCGTTGCCGGCGAACTTGGCCCGCCGGTTCGGCGCGAACCGGGCGTACTGTCTGAGCTGCGCGGGCAGTTCACCGACGGTCAGGCCACCGAAGCCGTCGGAGACGATCTGTACGACGCGACGGCGCACGCCGTCGGGCAGCGGACGGTCGAGCACCTCAGCGGCGCCGTCGCCCGGCTCCCCGCCTTGTGTCTCCACCATCCGTCAACACCCCAACCTGTGTGCGGGGGCCACTCCCTCAGGAGTCGGCGCCCGGCCTGTCCACGAGTTCCACCTGATCCACGGCGTTGCACCAGCGGCAGCGCACCGACTCGATGGTCTCACTGACCACCTCGCGCTCCTCCACCTTCGGCTCACCGGCCAGGTCGAGGTGGACGTACTCGACGACCTTCGACGAGCGGGTCACGTCGAACCGGGTGAGGTTGCCGCAGAGGGTGCAGCGCCACCGCGTCGAGGCGGTCGGCAGGGGAACCGTCATCGTGCCTGAGCTCTTTCCTTCTAGGTCTTCCATTGTCCGCGACACACCGGACCCGGTGTGTGGCTCGTAACCCTACGGCCTGGCGGGTACTCGTCGCTCGGCCGTCTCAGTGCCCGCCCGGGCGGCGAGGCACTCTGTTCGGTTGCGTCCCGTTACGTCATGCTCTGTGTTCATGATCAGCAACTGGAGGGTGACAGTCGGTGGCGCGAGCAGGTCGTTGTGGGGTACGGCACCGGTCACCTACGGCCTGATCGCCCTGTGCTGTCTGCTCTTCGTCATCGGCCCCGCGGGGGGCCTCAATCCGGCCTACGGCACCGGGGACGAACTGCTCGTCGCCCAGCGGGCCTACTTCCACCACTGGGGCGTGGTCCCCGCAGAACTGTTCGAAGGCTCGGCCCGGGCGGCACTCACCCCGGCGACGGCCCTCTTCGTGCACGGCAGCTGGGTCCACCTCCTCGGCAACATGCTCTTCCTCTATGTCTTCGGAGTGATGACCGAGGAACGGATGGGCCGCGTCCAGTTCACGCTCTTCTACCTCGGCTGCGGCTATCTGGCGCTGCTGGGCTACGCCGCCGCGAACTCCGACTCCGACCAGTCGCTGGTCGGGGCCTCCGGGGCGATCTCAGCCGTGCTCGGAGCGTTTCTCTACCTGTTCCCCGGCGCCCGGGTGACAAGCCTGCTCCCGTTCCTCTTCTTCCTGCCCCTGCGGTTCCCGGCATGGGTGGTGCTGCCCTTCTGGGCGGCCCTGCAGTGGCTGGCGGCGGGCCGGGCGCCGAACGGGCCCGGGGTGGCGTATCTGGCCCACCTGGTGGGCTTCGGCCTGGGCTTCGCCTTCGCGTGGGTGCGATTCCCCCCTGCGACTAGAGTGAAGCCCGCCCCAGCTCCGGCCCCCGAGGGAGAGAACCAGCCGTGATCACCGCGATCGTCCTGATCAAGACCAGCGTGGACCGGATCCCCGAGATCGCCGAGTCGATCGCGGCCCTGGACTCGGTGAGCGAGGTCTTCTCCGTCACCGGCACCTACGACCTGATCGCCATGGTCCGCGTCCGGCAGCACGAGGACCTCGCCGAGGTCATCCCCGGCAGCATCAGCAAGATCCCGGGCGTGGAGGCCACGGACACCCACGTCGCCTTCCGCACGTACTCCCAGCACGACCTGGAAGCGGCGTTCGCGATCGGGCTCGACAACTAGCCGCTGACGTCCAGGGCGGCGATCCCCTTGTTCGTGCCGGCGTAGACGCGGCGGCCATGGACGAGGGGGGTCAGCAGGACGCCCGGGTCGGCGCCCACCTCGGTCTTCCAGAGCAGTTGGCCCTTCAGGTCGAGGGCGTGGACCTCGGTGTCGGTGCGCACATAGACCGTGGAGTCCACCAGCACCGGGTCCGAGAGGGCCCCGCTCCCGCCGTACGACCAGACCTCGTCCCCGCCCTCCGTGATCGCCTTGAGCGCCGCGCTCGCGTCGGTCACGCCCAGGAAGGCGAAGGAGCCCGCCCTCGCCGGGACGTAGGAACCCGCGAGGCCCTGGCCCCGCCACTCCTGGCGGCCCGCGAGATTCAGCCCGAACAGCTCGTTCGCCTGGTTCCCGGTGCTCACGACCACGGTGTCGCCGCTGACGGCGGGGCGGCCGACATCACCGTCCAGCGCGGCGTCGAACGACGCGGCGCCGCCGTCGTGGATTCCGTAGAGGCGGTTGTCGTAGCAGGGCACGTAGAGGACGCCGTCGGTCACGACGAGTTCTTCGCTCGGTGCCCCGCCCACCGGGGCGTCCCAGCTCACCTTGCCCCGGCTGTCGTACGCCTGCACGACACCAGGACCGTCGAACGTGCTTTTCGCGGAACCCACGACGACAGCGCCCCCGAGCACAGCGGGCTGGCGGAAGAACGGGCTGGGCAGATACCGCTTCCACATCTCCTCGCCGTCGGCGCTCACCGCGATGAGCCGGCCCGGGTCGGCTGTGGATTCGTCGACCCCGGCGACGAAGATCCCGTCGGCCGTGACGACGGGCCTGGTGATGAAGGTCGCCCCCTTG
>JABFXD010000402.1 GCA_013361925.1 Streptomyces sp.
GTCGTAGTGCTTGGCGACGGCGGCGGAGGCCGGGGCGGCGAGGAACAGCGGGGTGAGGCCGGTGGCGAGGAGGGTGGCGGTCAGGGCGGACGCGGTGCTTCTGCGCATGGGGTTCGCTCCCGTCGGGTCGAGGAAATCCGTCGGGGCCGAGGAAATCCGTCGAGGTGGAGGAAAAGAGGGGTCCAGAGGCCCGGCGCCGGGGGACGCCGGGCCGGGGAGGTCAGTCGGCGAAGTTGGCGCCGAAGTTGGGGCTGCCCGTCGTGGAGACACCGGACGTGCTCGGGGACACGGTGCGGGAGCCGGTCGTGGTGATCTTCGTGCCGTTGGAGGGGAGGTAGAGCAGCGCGCCGTTGCCGTCGTTCTCGTACGACCCGGCGATCAGGTCCGCCTTGCCGTCGCCGGTGACGTCGTCGAGCTTGACGTCGGCACCGAGCGCGTCGTTCTTCTCGTCCTCGCCGGGGACGCCCGCGGTGGACTGGGCGAAGGACTGGGCGCCGGAGGAGGTGTTGAGGCCGGCGGCCGCGCCGTAGAGGACGGTGACCATGCCGGCGTCGGTGATGCCGCCGATGTTCTCGCCGGCGACGCCGACCACGAGGTCCTGGAAGCCGTCGCCGTTGATGTCTCCGAGGTCCAGCTCGTAGCCGAAGTAGTCGTTCTTCTCGGCGGTGCCGGGGACGTTGCCGGTGTTCTGGGTGATGCCGGTCGTGGCGCCGATGCCGTCGGCGGCACCGTAGGTGATCCAGACCTTGCCGCCGTCGGCGGCGCCCGGGAACGTGACGCCGTCGCTGCTGGTCTTGTTCCAGTACATGCCGGAGACGATGTCGCCGAAGCCGTCGCCGTTGATGTCGCCGATCGCGGTGATCACGCCCGCCTTGAGGGGCCGCATGTCGAGGCTGGACAGCCCACGGCTGCCGCCCGGGATGAGGTAGTTGGTGTTCCAGCCGTACTCGGTGTCGGTCTCGTAGCCGTCGACGACCAGGTCGGTGCTGCCGTCGCCGTTGACGTCACCCGCGGTGAGGTTGAGCGGACCACGGGCGGTGCCGCCGGACTTGATCGGCGGCTTGAAGGTGGAGCGGCCGCCGACCGCGGTGCCCGAAGCGCTGATGCCGCCCTTGTAGATGTACAGCGTGCTGGCGGTGTTACCGACGACCAGGTCGTCCTTGCCGTCCCCGTCGAAGTCACCGGCGGCGAGGTTCTTGCCCCAGTTGTCGTGCGAGGTCGGGGCCGGGTCGGAGACGGTGACGCCCTTGCCGGTGATGCCGCTCGCCGAGCCCCACAGCACGACGAGGGTGCCGCCGTCGGTGTCGCTGCCGACATCCTCGTACGACGCGGAGACGGCGATGTCGTCGTAGCCGTCACTGTTGAAGTCGGCGTACGCGGTCTCGGCGCCGAAGAAGTCGTTGGTCTCGGCGGTGCCCGGCACGCCGGAGGTGTTCTGGCTGATCACGGAACGCTTCGCGGACGAGACGCCGGTGGCGCTGCCGTACGTCACGACGAGCTGACCGGCGGCCTTCTTGCCGTTCACATAGGCACCCGCGGCTGAGAAGGCCACGTCCCCGATCCCGTCGCCGTTGAAGTCGGCCTGCGGGACGGTGGTGGAGTCGGCGGCGGTCGCGGTCACGGTCGAGAACGTCAGCAGACCGCCCGTCAGCGCGGCGGCGGTGGCCGTGGCGAGGGCGATGCGCATATGACGCTGGTGCATGCGGGTCTCCTGCGGCATGCGGGGGCGCCTGGCGGGGCGCCCACAGTCAATGGGGGCGGACCGCACGTGTTCTCCGGGAGCTCTTCTCGGCTCATCTCGGGTGCACAGCACGGTCGGCGATCAGGAGACCTCTGCCGGTGGGCAAGGGTTGTACGTGAGTTCGGTAAATGTTTGTGCGAGGCGAGGCGCCTGGTGCTCGCGGTCAGGAGACGAGGAACGCCGCCGTCGAGAAGGTGACCGTCGGCCCCGCCGCCACCAGCCCCTTCTTCGCCCCGGAGTACACGGTGACGCTGTCCTTCGTCTCGCCCCGGTAGGTGCGCAGCGCGAGGTCCGCCCGTCCGTCGCCGTCGAAGTCGCCGATGCCGACGACCCGGGTGGTGCCGACGGCTTTCGGCTCGACGGTGACCATGGCCGCCGCGGACAGCCCCTTCGCAGCGCCCCTGAAGACCTTCACCCGCGAGCCGCTGGAGACGAGTTCGCTCAGTCCGTCCCCGTCGAAGTCGGCGGCGTCGAGCATCGAGCCGGGGGAGGCGAGGGTGCCGCGGACGGCGGTGGGCAGGTCGTAGCGCAGGGCGGTGCCGCCCATCGCGCCGACCGCCGCGTCCCACGCCCTGCCCTTGCCGAAGCGGCCGAGGGCGACGTCGACACCGGTGGGCAGGGTGGCGCCGGTGCGGGTCGGGCCGGTGGGGCCGCCGAGGACGACGGCGGAGGTGGCGGTGCCCTCGGCGGTACGGACGACCAGGTCGTCGTATCCGTCGAGGTTCACGTCGGCGGCGGGGCCGACCGGTACCTGCCCCGGCGACTGGATCGGCGCACCGGCCTTGCGCGGGGCGCCCTTTCTGCTGAACGGGCCTCGCAGATAGGTGAGTTGGCCGCCGGAGGCGTGCAGGACGAGGTCCTCGGCGTCGTCCCCGTCGAAGTCCCCGCACACCGGCTGGTCCGCCCAGTCGTTGCCCGCGCGGGCCTTGGCGGGGACGGCGAGCTTGACGGCCCTGCCGGTCAGCCCGGAGGGCGAGCCGAACAGCACCTGCAACGGGACCGGGGGCTGCCCCTGCCCGTCGAAGGGCGGGTCGGTGGAGACGACGAGGTCGGTGAACCCGTCCTTGTCGAGGTCGCAGCTCGCCTCCGCGTCGAAGACGGCGGGGAGTTGGCCCTTGGTGGCCACCGCCTGCTTCTTCGCGCTCACCAACTGCCGTGCCCCCGCGCGGAGTCCGCGCGCACTGCCGTAGACGATGCCGATGCCGGGGTCGTCGGTGTGGCTCTCCGCCTTGACGAGGTCGTTCAGGACGAGGTCGCGGTGGCCGTCGCCGTTGAAGTCGTCCGCGACCTCGCTGCCGTCACCGCGTGGCACGGGCAGCAGCGCGGGTGCGCTGTTGGCCCGTACGGGGGCGCCGCTCGGGCCGTCGTCGCTGCCGGCGTTCTGGTGGGGTCCGCAGGAGGCGAGCAGCAGCACACCGCACAGCACGGCCGTCCCCGTCCCGGCTCCTCGCACGCGCACCGCTCACCTCGTCAGCATCATCGACAACGACCTCGCAATGATGCACGTGTTCGACGGTGGGGTTAAGGGGTCGGCTCAGTCGCCATCGTCACTCCAGCCGCCGTCGTCACTCAGCCCCCGTCGTCACTCAGTCGCCGTCGTCACTACTGGAGTTGGAGCGGCTCTTCCCCTTGCTGCTCTTCGCCAGGGCCATCACGACCTCACCCAGCCCGGTCGTCACCCAGGCCACGCCCCGCACCCATCGCGGCCCGCCGCGCGCGGCCCACACCACACAGACGCACCCGAAGATCACGAACGCCAGGATGCCCAGCAACACGACGAGCCCCATGTTTTTCCCCCACCTCACGCATGCCTACGGTCCCGGTGATCTTCTCGTACGGAAACCGCTGGTGGAAGGGGTGCCGGGGATGTTCGGATGGGCCGGTGCGGCACGAGACGTCGACGGTCGTGGACCGTGGGAGCTACCAGGACACCGTGACCCCCTGGGAGCAGGAGGAGTGGCGGGAAACAGCGCTCGGCTGGGCGCAGGAACAGCTCGCGGCGCGCGGGCTGCGGCCGGCGGGGCGGTGGGGTGTGCGGCTGCGGCCGTGGTCGGTCCTCGTGCGCATCGCGGTGCGGGACGGCGCCGACGTCTGGTTCAAGGCCAACCCGCCCGGCAGCGCCTTCGAGGGCGCGCTCACCGCCGCGCTGGCCGGCTGGGTGCCGGAGCACGTACTGGAGCCGCTCGCCGTCGACGCCGGGCGCGGCTGGGCGCTGCTGCCCCACGGCGGTGATCTCTTCCGGGATGTGCTGGAGCGCGGCGACGCCGACGTCCGGGCGTGGGAGGAGGCGCTGCGCCAGTACGCGCGGATGCAGCGGGCGCTGATCCCGTACGTCGCCGAGATGGACCGACTCGGCGTACCGGACGCGCGCGCCGCCGCTCTCCCCGGCATCTTCGACACCGCCCTGTCGCGGAACACCGCGCTGGACCCGGCGGACCGGACCCGTCTGCACGCCCTGCGCCCCCGCCTCCTCGACTGGTGCGCGGAACTCGCCGCCACCGGCGTCCCCGACTCCCTCGACCACTGCGACCTGCACGACGGTCAGCTCTTCCGCCCCGCCCCCGGCCGCTTCACCTTCTTCGACTGGGGCGACGCCCATGTCTCCCACCCCTTCTGCAGCTTCACCGTCCCGGCCCGCCGGGTCCGCGAACGGTACGGCCCCGAGGCCCTCCCCAGGCTGCGCGACGCCTACCTGGAACCCTGGACGGAGGACGGCCGTACGCTGCCGGAACTCCGCCGCGCCCTGACCCTCGCGACCCGCCTGGGCGCCCTCGCACCGACGCGCGCCTGGACCCGTCTCTTCCCCGGCGCGAGCCTTCCGGCGGGGGAGGCTGCGTGCGCGGAGTGGCTGAGGGGGCTGGGTTCCACCCCCCTGCCCGATGCGCGACGATGATCTTCATGGCATACGCGGTCATCCGGCTCCCTCAGTACACCAAGGCCGACCTCGACGAGATCACCGGCGGCCTCGACGACCCCTTCGAGGTCGCCGCGTTCGGGGTGCGGTCCCGGGACAAGGACGTGCACTTCGGCGTCCGGCATCAGGACCGGCTCGTGGCGCACGCCGGGCTGGTGGACGCCACGGTGTCGGTCGGGGAGCACCGGTTCCCGGTGGCGGGTCTCGGTGGCGTCGTCGTCGCGCCGGACCTGCGGGGACACGGGCTGGCACGGCTGGTCGTGGACGCCGCCGTGGCCCACGCCCGGGGCACCGGCGTGGAGTTCGGGCTCCTGTTCTGTCTGCCGGACCGGGTGCCGCTCTACCGGCGCCTCGGCTGGCGGGAGTCGACGGACGGGATGCGGGTGGAGCAGCCGGGCGG
>JABFXD010001055.1 GCA_013361925.1 Streptomyces sp.
GACGTCGCCCTGGCCGATGTCGAGGTCGGCGGCGCCGAGCGTGCGCAGCCGGGCCACCTCCGCCTCCTTGTCGTCGCCGGGGTGGGGCAGCAGGTCGAGATGGAGGCGGTCCGGCACGGTCTTGGGGTCGGGTGTGCGGAGGAACTCCAGGTAGGGGCCCGTGCCCTTGGCGGAGCGCAACGAGGCGTGGTCGTCGGCCACCTCGTGCACGGTCCAGTCCGTCGCCTCGCCCCAGAACCCGGCCATGGCCCGCGGATCCGCGCAGTCGACCACCACCGCGGCGATCGGCCCGGTGTCCCGGTAGATCTCCCGGGGTTCAAGGACGCAGAACTCATTGCCCTCGGGATCGGCGAGGACCGTCCACGGCACATCGCCCTGGCCCACGTCGGCGGGCGTCGCGCCGAGCGCCCTCAGACGCGCGATGAGCTCCTGCTGATGAGCCGCCGAGGTGGTGGCGAGGTCGAGGTGCACACGGTTCTTCGTCGCCGACTTGGCTTCCGGGACGGGTACGACGTCGATGCCGAGGACGACCGGGTCCGGCCAGACGAGACCCCCGGCGGGCCCGACGTAGACGGTCTCTCCGGCGCCGTACGCGCTCCAGCCGAGCGCCGCCGCCCAGAACCGGCCGACCTCCGCGGTGTCGAGGGCCTTCACGTTCACCATCACGGGTCGCAGCGCCATGCCGGCGATCCTATGCGGCACCCCGCGTTCCAGAGGGTGGGACGCCTGTTGGAGCGACGCGGTTGCTGCGGTACAACTGTGCCCATGATCTCCGAGCTCCTGGTGCGACGCCTGGTCATCGACCTGTGCCGACGCGCGGGCTCCTGTTGTCTTTGATCCCGGCTCCCTGACGCGCCCTTTCCCGCGGTGACCCGTCCCGCGTGAGGGTGGTCGACGCGCCCGTTCGCGGGTGCGCCCTCACTTCGCTCGCCATCACTCCCGCCCGGGGCCGACCGCCCATGTCCGCTCGACGCGGACCCTCCGTGCCCCGGCGTCCCTGGAGGACGCCCCGTGTCCACAACCTCCGTCCAGGACAAGGTTCCTGACGTCACATCAGCTCCCGCTTCCACGACTCGTGTGTGGACGCGGCTGCGCCCCGTCACGCTGCCGTTCGCCTCCCTCCTCGTCTTCCTCGGCCTGTGGCAACTGCTCGCGGCGAGCGGGACCTGGAGCGAGACTCTGGTGCCGCCCCCGGCGAAGGTGTGGGGCGCGTTCATCGACGTCTCCACCACCCACGACGGCGTACGCGGCTACAACGGCACCACCCTCATCGAGCACCTGGGCATCAGCCTGCGGCGCATCGCGCTCGGCGCCGGGATCGGCATCGTCGCCGGTGTGGTCCTCGGGCTGCTCATGGGCACCGTCGGCTGGCTGCGCTCGCTCTTCGAACCCTGGATCACCTTCCTGCGCACGCTGCCGCCGCTGGCGTACTTCTCGCTGCTCATCATCTGGCTGGGCATCGACGAGCAGCCGAAGATCACGCTGCTGGCCGTGGCCGCGTTCCCGCCGGTGGCGGTGTCCACCACCACGGCCGTCGCCGCCGTACCGAAGCATCTGATCGAGGCCGCACGGGCGTTGGGCGGGTCACGGTGGGACGTGGTCAGGGACGTCGTCGTCCCCTCCGCTCTGCCGGAGACGCTCACCGGCGTCCGGCTCGCCGTGGGCGTGGCCTACTCGTCCCTGGTCGCGGCCGAGTTGGTCAACGGACTGCCCGGCATCGGCGGCATGGTCAAGGACGCCGCCAACTACAACAACACCCCCGTCGTGCTCGTCGGCATCATCGCCATCGGCGTCTCCGGGCTGATCATCGACGGCCTGCTGCTACGGCTGGAGCGCTCGGTCGTGCCGTGGCGCGGACGCGCATAACCCCCTGTCAGGCTCTCGCACAGAAACGGCACCACCATGTCCCCTCTCCCCCAAGGCCCCTCCCGTCGCCTCCTCCTCGCCGGCGCCCTCGCCGCCGTGTCCGCCGCCGTCACCGGCTGCTCCGCCGACAGCGAAGCCTCGACGTCCGGCGGGTCCAAGCAGCTGCGCATCGGCTACTTCGCCTTCCCCAGCGGCGACTTGCTCGTGAAGAACAGAAAGCTGCTGGAGAAGGAGCTGCCGGGGTACACGATCAAGTGGATCAAGTTCGACTCCGGCGCCAGCGTCAACCAGGCCTTCATCGGCAAGTCCCTCGACATCGCCGCGCTCGGCTCCAGCCCCTTCGCCCGCGGTGTCTCCGGCAGCTCGCCCATCCCCTACAAGGTGGCGTGGATCCTCGACGTCGCCGGCGAGAACGAGGCCCTCGTGGCCCGCAAGGACACCGGCATCACGGACGTCGCCGGGCTCAAGGGCAAGAAGATAGCCACCCCCTTCGCCTCGACCTCCCACTACAGCCTGCTGGCGGCGCTGAAGGCGGCCGGTCTCGCCGCGTCCGACGTGCAGCTCATCGACCTCCAGCCGCAGCCGATCCTCGCCGCCTGGGAACGCGGCGACATCGACGCCGCCTACGTCTGGCTCCCGACGCTCGACGAGCTGCGCGAGACCGGCGTCCAGCTCACCAGCAGCAAGGAGATCGGCGCCGCGGGCAAGCCGACCCTCGATCTGGCCGTCGTCTCCGACGAGTTGATCGGCCGGGACCCGAAGGCCATCGCCGGGTGGCGCAGGGCGCAGGCCGAGGCGCTGCGCCTGCTCAAGTCGGATCCGGACGGAGCGGTCAAGGCCGTCGCCGCCGAGATCAACATCAGCGAGGCCGACGCCAAGGCACAGCTGGCGCAGGGGGTTTTCCTCACGCCGGAGCAGGTCGTCTCCGCCGACTGGCTGGGCACCGACAGCGGTCCGGGCAAGCTGCTCACCTACGTCACCGACACCGCGGCCTTCCTCGCCGACCAGAAGCAGATCGACGCGGCGCCGTCCGAGGCCACCGTCCGCAAGGCGTTCTATCTGGAAGGACTGTCCGATGTCGTCAAGTGAGCTCACCGCAGAGCCGGTTGTCGACGCGGAGGGCGCCGGTTCCGTCCGTCTCGACCACGTCACTCACCGGTACGGTCACGGCAGCGAGGCGTTCACCGCGGTCGGACCGGTCGATCTGACCGTCCCCGCCGGGGAGTTCCTGGTCCTCGTGGGCGCGTCCGGGTGCGGCAAGAGCACCCTGCTGCGGCTGATCGCCGGGTTCGAGCAGCCCACACACGGTGCGGTGCGCGTGTCCGGCGCCGAGCCCCGGCCCGGTGTCTCGGCCGGTGTGGTCTTCCAGACGCCGCGGCTGTTCCCGTGGCGGACCGTGCGGGGCAACATCGACCTGGCCCTGCGGTACGCGGGCGTGGACCGGGCCCAGTGGCCGGAGCGTCGGGCCGAGTTGCTGGCCCGGGTCGGTCTGGAGGGCACCGAGCGGCGGCGCATCTGGGAGATCTCCGGCGGACAGCAGCAGCGCGTCGCCATCGCCCGAGCGCTGGCCGCCGAGAACCCGCTGCTCCTGCTGGACGAACCGTTCGCCGCGCTGGACGCGCTCACCCGCGAGCGGCTTCAGGAGGACGTGCGCCGGGTGACCGAACGCACCGGGCGGACCGCCGTGTTCGTCACGCACTCGGCCGAGGAGGCGGTGTTTCTCGGCTCCCGCATCGTGGTGTTGACCAAGAGCCCCGGAACCGTGGCCCTGGACCTGCCGATCACCCTGCCGCGCGGCGACGTCGACGCCGAAGAGCTGCGCGACTCCCCCGAGTTCGCCGAGCTGCGCGCGCAGGTGTCCCACGCCGTCAAGGCCGCGGCGGCGGCCTGAACCTCGTATCCACCATCCAGGGAAGGAAATCGACCCGTGAGCATTCTCAGCGAACGACCGTCCGTGACCGTGCAGTTGCCCCTCACCCCGCTCGGCCCGAACTTCGGTGCCGAGATCCACGGCCTCGACCTCGCCCGCCTCGACGACGACCAGGTCCTCGCCCTGCGCGAGGCGCTGGTGGCGTACAAGGTGCTCTTCGTGCGCGGCCAGCAGGGTCTCGACGACGCGGCCCAGATCGAGTTCGGCCGACGGCTGGGCGAGGTCACCGTCGGGCATCCCGTGCACGACTCCGGTGACGTGGCCCCCGAGGTGTACGCGCTGGACAGCCAGGACAACGGGTTCGCCGACGTGTGGCACACGGACGTGACGTTCGTGCGGCGGCCCCCGGCGATCTCCGTGCTGCGGGCCGTGGTGCTGCCGCCGACCGGCGGCGACACCAACTGGGCGGACAGCCAGCTCGCCTACGAGTCCCTGTCGCCGGGGCTGCGGGCCCACATCGACACGCTGACGGCCGTCCACGACGGCAGCCGCGAGTTCGGCTACTACCTGGCCCAGCACCGGCAGGGCCAGGGCAATCTGTGGGAGGGCGAGGTGTTCACCGCGCTGACGCCGGTGGAGCACCCGGTGGTGCGGGTGCACCCGGAGAGCGGCCGCAAGGGCCTGTTCGTGAACCCCGGCTTCACCTCGCACATCGTGGGTGTCTCGGAGCACGAGAGCCGTGGTCTGCTCGACATCCTGTACGCCCACCTCACCAAGCCGGAACACGTCGTACGGCACCGCTGGCAGGCCGGTGACGTCGCGCTGTGGGACAACCGCAGCACGGCGCACTACGCCAACCGCGACTACGGGGACCAGCACCGGGTGATGCACCGGATCACGTTGCGGGGCGACACCCCGCTCGGCCCGACCGGTGCCTGACCGACACCGGTAATCTCCGCGCATGGAGATCGTGATCGAGACCGCGTGCCGCATCTGCGGGCTGGACGACGGCGAAGCGCTGTTCGACGAGTACGGCGTTCCCCAGTACGTCATCTGCTTCTGCTGCGGCAACGAGTCCGGCATCGGCGACGACTCCTTGACCCAGGTCCGTGACCTGCGCGGATACTGGATCGGCCACGGCGCGGCTTGGTACGAGCCGAAGCGGAAGCCGGCCGACTGGGACCTGCTCGCGCAGATCGCGAACATCCCGGCCGCATGGCGTTGAGACGCCCTTGACACCCGCGGGGGCGGCCGACGTACGTTGAACTCGCGAATACCTGACGGGTGGAGGCCCTCGATGCACGTTCCTG
>JABFXD010000836.1 GCA_013361925.1 Streptomyces sp.
CCCGGGCACGCACACGCACATGGACATGTCCGGGGGCGCCACCTCGGGCGGTACCTCCGTCTCGCTGCTGCCGTCCCTGCCGATGCTGCTCGGGCACGTCCTCGCGGCCCTGGCCGCCGGCTGGCTGCTGCGCCACGGCGACCTGGCCCTGCTGCGGCTGGCCGAACTGTCGGCGCACGGGGTCGCCGAGGGGGCACTCGTACGGTCCCTGCGCGGGGCGCTCGCCCTCGTGCGCGCCCTGCGGGCCGGCCTGCCCGGCGCACCGCTGACCGGCCCGGCGCTGCCGCGCACCGCGCTGCTCGCGCCGCCCACACCCCGTACCACCGCACTCCAGCACACGGTGATCAGGCGCGGCCCCCCGGCCGCCGACGCTCTCGTCCTCGCCGCCTGACACGACGCGCGCCACTTCCCGGGAAGGGGAGGCCGCCGTCGTGCGGCCCACGTACGCGTGCCCGTGTCCGACATCCGTCGGCACCTCCACGCGCGCGTACCCCTCTTCATCACCGGAATCACCTCTCGAAGTGGAGTGCCCCTTTTCATGAAGACCTCTCGTGTCGCCGCCGTCGGCGCCCTCACCGCCTCGGCCGTCGTCGTCCTGTCCTCCCCCGCGTTCGCCCACGTCAGCGTGCAGCCCGAGGGCGCCGCGGCCAAGGGTGGCTACGCGGTCGTCGACTTCAAGGTGCCGAACGAGCGCGACAAGGCCTCGACCACCAAGCTCGAGGTCACCTTCCCGACCGACCACCCGCTCGCCTCCGCGATGCCGGAGCCGATCGACGGCTGGGACGTCAAGGTCACCAAGGCCACGCTCGACAAGCCCATCGAGATGCACGGCGAGAAGATCGACCAGGCCGTCTCCAAGATCACCTGGACCGCCACCGGCAAGGGCATCGAGCCGGGCTTCTTCCAGAAGTTCCCGGTCTCCGTCGGCGCCCTCCCCGAGGACGCCGACGAACTGACCTTCAAGGCGATCCAGACGTACTCCAACAAGGAGGTCGTCCGCTGGATCGAGGTCCAGCAGGACGGCCAGGAGGAGCCGGAGAACCCGGCGCCCGTGCTGACGCTCTCCGAGGCCACCGAGGACGGCCACGCGCACGGCTCGACGGACGCCGAGAAGACCTCCGACGACTCCAAGTCGGCCGAGAACACCGCCGCCGAGACCGCCGCCCCCGCCGACAGCAGTGACACCACCGCCCGCGTCCTCGGCGTCGTCGGCATCGTCGTCGGCGCCCTGGGCGTCGCCTACGGCGTGCTCGCCGGCCGCCGCCGCACCAGCCCGGGCACCGACGCCTGAGTCCGACCGTCCGCGCGTCGCACCGGGGGTGGCACGGCCGCCCGTACCGCCCCCGGTGCACGCCGGAGCCCTCACATCTGGGACATTTCTCTATGCGCAAGAAGACGTTCGCCGCGGCCGCGCTGCTCGCCGCCGCCTCCCTGACCCTGACCGCCTGCGGCAGCGGTGACGACACCGGCTCACCCGTCTCCGTGGTCTCCGAGGACTCGGCCAACACCAAGGCCGCCATCGTCCTCGACAAGCCGTTCGAGAAGCCGGACCTCGTCCTCACGGACACGAACGGCAAGAAGTACGACCTCCGCGAGCAGACCGAGGGCCGCCCCACGCTGATCTACTTCGGCTACACCAACTGCCCCGACGTCTGCCCCACGACCATGAGCAACATCGCCGTCGCCAAGAGCAAGTTGCCCAAGGCCCAGCAGGACGCACTGCGGATCGTCTTCGTCACCACCGACCCCGACCGGGACACCCCGAAGGCCCTCGGCAAGTGGCTCAAGGGCATCGACTCCCAGGTCGTCGGCCTCACCGGCGACTTCGCCACCATCCAGGCCGGCGCCCGCACCCTCGGCATCACCATCGAGGCACCGCACAAGGACAAGAACGGCAAGATCGTCTCGACCCACGGCACCCAGGTCGTCGCCTTCTCCCCGAAGACCGACGGCGGGTACGTCCTTTACACCGAGGACGCCACCGTCGACGACTACATCAAGGACCTCCCCAAGCTCGTCAAGGGACAGACCCCGTGAGGCGCACCGCCCTCCTCGGCGCCGGCCTGACCGGGATCCTGCTGCTGACCGCGTGCGGTTCCTCCGACGGCGGCGCGGCCGAACTGTCCGTCTCCGGCGCCTACATGCCGCAGCCGGTCTCCGACACGATGGCCGCCGGCTTCCTCACCGTCACCAACAAGGGCGGTACGAAGGCCGAACTGACGTCCGTGACCAGCGACCTCGGCGAGGTCACCATGCACGAGACCGTCGACTCCGCCATGCGGCAGGCCGAACGCCTCGACGTACCCGCCCACGGTCAACTCGTGTTCAAAAGCGGCGGCACCCATCTCATGTTCGAGAAGCTGAAGCACCAGCCCAAGCAGGGCCAGACCGTCTCCGTCGAACTCCACTTCGCCGACTCCGACCCGGTCACCGTCGAGATGCCGGTGAAGTCCGCGACGTACACCCCCAAGACCGGGCACTGAGGGAGGGACCACCTTGACGCAGACCATCGCCCCCCGCGTGCGGGTCCTCGTACTGCTGCTCCTCGCGGCCACCGGACTGCTCCTCGCCGGCGCCGGGCCGGCCTCCGCGCACGCCGCGCTGACCGGCAGCGACCCCCAACAGGGGACGGTGGTCGCCAAGGCCCCCGACCAGGTCTCGCTCACCTTCTCCGAGAAGGTCGCCATGTCCGACGGCTCGCTGCGGGTCCTCGACCCCAAGGGCAAGCGCGTCGACGAGGGCAAGCCGGCCAACGTCAGCGGCACCACCTACGCCGTCTCCCTGCACAGCGGCCTGCCCGACGGCACGTACACCGTCACCTACCAGGTCGTCTCCGAGGACAGCCACCCCGTCGCCGGCGCCTACACCTTCTCCATCGGCGCCCCCTCCCAGACCAGCGTCTCGGTCTCCGACCAGACCGCCGGAGGCGGAGTCGTCGGCTGGCTCTACGGCTTCGGCCGCTACGTCTCCTACGCCGGCTTCATCGTCATGGTCGGCGGCGCCGCCTTCGTCCTCGCCTGCTGGCAGCGCGGCTCCGGAGTGCGGGCCGTACAGCGGCTCGTCGTCTCCGGATGGCTCGCGCTCGCCGCCGCCACCCTTCTGCTGCTGCTCCTGCGCGGCTCCTACACCGGCTCCGGCACCTTCGGCGACGTCTTCGACCTGAGCCTGCTCGGCCAGGTCCTGCAGACCAAGACCGGCGCCGCACTCGTCTCCCGACTGCTGCTGCTCAGCGCGGCCGCGCTGTTCATCGCCGTGCTCTTCGGGGCCTACGACAAACGCGAGGACGAGGAGAAGCGCGACCTGACCTTCGGGCTCGCGATCGGCGGCACCGTGGTCGCCGCCGGACTCGCCGCGAGCTGGGCCATGGCCGAGCACGCCTCCACCGGCCTCCAGACCGGCATCGCGATGCCCGTCGACGTGCTCCACCTGCTCGCCGTCGCCGCCTGGCTGGGCGGCCTGTGCGCCCTCCTCGTGGCGCTGTACCGCGCGGACACCCCCATCGAGCGCTCCGCCGTACGCCGCTTCTCCACCCTCGCCTTCACCTCCGTCGTCACCCTCGTCGCGACCGGCGTCTACCAGTCGTGGAGACAGCTCGGCTCCTGGTCCGCCTTCACCGACACCACCTACGGCCAGCTGCTGCTCGTCAAGATCGGGCTCGTGGCCCTGCTCGTCGGCATCGCGTGGCTCTCCCGGCGCTGGACGGCACGACTGGGAGACACGGCGGCGACCGCGCAGGCCGTCGTCGAGGAGTCGGAAACGGACGGCACGGAGGCGGCCGACGCGGACGAGACGGTCGTACGGGAGAAGGCGCACGTCAGCTCCGGGGCCGCCGGCGCCGACTCCGGGCGGGCCGCCCAGCTCGCCCGGCAGCAGGCCGCCGTCGACACCGCCCGGCGCAAGCGGCAGCGGGACGCCGACCCCGACCGGTTCGGACTGCGCCGCTCGGTACTCGCCGAGGCGGGCGTCGCCGTCGTCCTGCTCGCCGTCACCACCGTGCTGACCCAGACCGAACCCGGACGCACCGAGGAGGAGGCCAAGGCCGCCACGTCCTCGTCCGCTTCTTCGTCCCCTTCTGGGGACACGTCCTCCGCGGTCACGTTGGACATCCCCTTCGACACCGGCGGCGAGGACGGCAAGGGCATCGTCCGGGTCGACCTCAACCCCGCGCGGGTCGGCGCCAACGAGATGCACGTCTATGTGGAGCGCCCCAACGGCCGTGCCTTCGACGTGCCCGAGGTGAAGGTGTCCTTCACCCTCGAGGCCAAGAACATCGGACCGCTGCCCGTCACCCCCGACCGCATCACCACCGGCCACTGGACCGCCAGCGGGGTGCAGCTCCCCATGGCGGGCGACTGGAAGGTCGCCGTCACCGTGCGGACCTCCGACATCGACCAGACCACCGTCTCCAAGAACGCGCAGATCGGCTGAACCACCATGGCTGACCAGTCCATCCCGGAGGCCCGGACCGCCGAGAGGGCAGTTAATGACGGCGTTGTGGAAAACGCCCTCCCCAAGGAGGGCCTTTCACGACGCCGACTGCTGGGCACCGCCGGTGCCACCGGGCTCGTGCTCGGCGCCGCCGGCGGAGCCGTGGGGTACACCGCCCGGCCCGCCGAGGCCACCCCGCTCACCTCGCTCGGCGCCGAGGAGGCGATGTTTCACGGGAAACATCAGCCCGGCATCCTCCAGGGCCTCCAGGCCCGCGGGCACCTCGTCGCCTTCGACCTGGCGGCCGGCGCGGGCCGCAAGGGCGCGGCGGCCCTGCTGCGCCGCTGGTCGCAGACGGCACAGCGGCTGATGGCGGGCGAGGCGACGGCGTCCGGCGACACGGATGTCGCCCGTGACGCCGGCCCGTCCGCGCTGACGATCACCTTCGGCTTCGGGCACAGCTTCTTCGCCCGGACGGGGCTGGAGAAGCAGCGGCCGGTCGCCCTCGACCCACTGCCCGCCTTCTCCTCCGACCAGCTCGACCAGGCGCGCAGCAACGGCGACCTGTGGGTGCAGATCGGCGCCGACGACGCCCTGGTCGCCTTCCA
>JABFXD010000529.1 GCA_013361925.1 Streptomyces sp.
CGCGGCCCACCGCATGTGGCGCAGACCGGTCCGGGGCCTGCGCAACACGGTCCTGGCCCACCCCCGGCTCCGCGATCCGGCCGACCGCCTGCTGAAGACGATCGGCGGCCTGCGCACGTCACCGCCGGCGAAGTAGCCGTCGCCGAGACGCCCCCTCCACGGATCCACAGATCTACCGGATCCACAGCTCTACCGGATCCACAGGTCTACCGGATCCACAGGTCTACCGGATCCACAGGTCTACCGGTCTACTGGTCTACAGACGAGGTGACGATGCCGTACGGATCGCGGCTCGCCGCGACGATGACGCGGCGGCTCGGCCGGGAGTGCGTCTACACGCCCTCGGCCCGACTGGCCCTGTACCTGGCCCTGCGCCGCTGGTGCCGCCCCGGCGGACGCGTGCTGATGTCCCCGGTGAACGACGACGTGATCCTCTTCGTCGTCCTCGCGGCCGGCCTGCGCCCCGTGACCGCCCCGGTCTCCCCCTGGGACGGCAACATCGACCCGGCGGCCGTACCGGAGTCCACCTGGCGCTCCCTGGACGCGGTGCTGACCACCAACCTCTACGGCATCCCGGACCGCGTCGGCGAACTCCGCAGGCGCTGCGACCAGTTGGGCATCCCGCTCATCGAGGACGCGGCCCACGCGATCGGCACGCGGGTGGCCGGACAGCCCGTCGGCACCTTCGGTCAGGCCGCCGCCTTCAGCCTGTCCAAGCATGTGGCGGCCATGGCCGGCGGTTTCCTCGCCGTCGAGGACGCCCGCACCCGGCGGGAGCTGGAGCTGCTGCGGGACGACCTCCTCACCCCGGCCCGGCTCCGCGCCGACCTGGAGGTCACCCTGCGCCCCCTGGCCCGTTCGACGGTCAAGGCCCTGCACCTCGTACGCCCCACCTGGCGGGCCATGCAACGCCTCGGTCTGCTGGAGCGCGACGCCTACCGGATGCCGCTGCGCGCGCCGCGGCTGACGCTGGCCGCCCATGAGGCGCCCGGCCTGCCGCCGTACGATCCCTGGATCCGCGTCGACCTGCACGACTACCGCGTCCGCCACGGGGCCTTCGTGCGCGCCCAGTTGAAGCTGCGGCTCCATCGCCTGGACGCCGACCTCGCCCGGCGCCGGGCCGGCGTGACGCTGCTCGCGGGCACCCCCTGGGCATCACCGGCGGTGCGTGAGCGGGCCGGGGGCGAGGGGCCACTGCCGCTCTTCCGGGTGCCGCTGCTGGTGGCCGACCGGGACGCTCTCGTGGAGCGCCTGGTGGGGCACGGCGTTGTCTCCGGCTATCTCTACGACCCGCCGCTGGACGACTACGCGGGCGCGGAGTTCGTCGACCCGGCGCCGGACCCGGAGCCCGCCCGCTGGTTCGCCTCGCATGTGCTGCCGGTGGACCCGCTGCTCGCCCGCCCGGTCACCAAGGCGCTGACGAAGGAGCGGGCCAGGACGGTCGAGCCGGGGGAGGGCGTCACGGCACGATGGAGACCGCGCGGTAGTCGTACCCGTCCTGTTTGAAGCCCGGGGCCTCCCAGGCGAGTTGTACCCGCTGGCCGGGGGTGAGGTTGCGGAAGGAGCCCTGCCCGGCCTGGATGTCGGAGTAGTGGGCGAAGCAGCCGCCCGGGGTCTCGGGGGAGTCGAGGACGCCCCAGCCTTCCTCGTCGTACCAGTCGCGGACGATCGCAGTCACCATGTTCCGGACCCTACCGGAGCGTCGCCTGCTATATGACTACTCACTGTTACGGGTGACGTCCGTGCTCGCCGTGCTTGCGCAGGTCGAAGGGCGGGAAGGCAGCGCGTGCACCGTCCAACCGCCGCCCCCCGAGGTTCCCTTGCGACACTCCGTCACCTTCGCCCTGTCCGCCGCGCTCACCGCGCTCGCGCTCACCCCCGCCCCGGAGGCCGCGGCCGTCGCCGTCCAGCCGGGGCACGTCTGCTTCTGGCCCCAGCCCGGCGAGATGGGCGGCGGCTGGTGCTACGACGCCAACCGCGGCGGATACGCCGAACTCGACAACGCGGTGCGCAGAAACGCGCAGTCCTTCAGCTCCCAGGTCAACCGGACCACGTACGTCCTCCACTTCCCGCGCTCGGGCCCCTGTCTGCAACGCACGGTCTACGGGGGCGACTACTCCGAGAACTGGGAGTGGTCGGGCAAGGTCGACGCGATCGACACCACCCCGCACTCCGACTGCCAGCCGGGGTGAACCGCCGCGTCCTGCGCGCCCTCGCGGCGCTGTTTCTGGCCGTGTGCGCGACCAGTTGCGGCGGCCCGCGACAACCGGCCGTGTCCCTGACCCCGGCCGACACCCTCAAGGCGGCCCAGGTCCTGCTCACCGACCGCTGTCTGACCCGCCAGGGCCTCACTCCGCCCCGGCCGGGCGGTCCCGCCGCCTCCGGGGCCGTGGACCGCGCCCTGTTCGGCACCGGCCGGGCCGAACTCACCCTGGAACTGCCCGGCGGACAGGTCGTCGGCCACCACACCGACGGCTGCCTCGCCGCCGCGGAACGCCGTCTCTACGGCGACCAGCGGCGCTGGTTCCGCGCCGTCACGCTCGTGAACAACCTCAAGTCCCGGGCCCCGCGCGAAGACCGCGCCGCCTACAAGGAACTGCGCGCCCACGGCCTCACCGAGGCCCGGGCGTTGCTGAGCGCGTCGTACAACCACTCCTAGTCCGGCTGTCGACGCATCGCACCACCACCCCCCCCTGGAAAGGCACTACTTGTGAAGCAGTACGTCTCCCTGCTCGTCGCCGCCGTCCTCGCCACCGGCACGGGCCTGGCCACCGCCTCGCCCGCGTCGGCCGCGGAGTGTCCGAGCGGCAACTTCTGCGCCTGGACCGACGCGAACTTCGGCGGGCAGCGGATGAACGCCTCCGGTGACGACGAGTGGTGGGAGAGCTGGATCGCCGACGAGGACTCCTCGTGGGCGAACCACGGCATCTCCGGCCCCGGCGTCAAGGACCACGTCAAGGTCTACGAGTCCGCGATCCAGTTCCCGTCCACGGGCGGGGCCATGACGATCTGCCTGCGTCCGGGCGACGAGGTGGGCTACAACGCGACCGCCAACGACCGCGGCGACGCCCATGTGTGGGCGATGGGCTGCTGACCCACCCGCTGTTCGCCCGTCACGGATACGACGTCCAGGGCGCCCGGCAGCGGGCGCGGCGGCCATCGGCGGGGCCGCCGCGCCCTGGTGGGTCAGCCCGTGGTGCAGGAGACCGTGGGCCAGGTGTAGTTGCCGTTGTGCTGGATGGTCACGCCCCAGGTGTTGCCGCTGCCGTTGGGCTTGGCGGTCAGCACCTGTGCGCCCGGATAGCTGACGGTGGCGTTCCAGGTGGAGAGGACCTTCGCGGGCGAGGGCACGTTCATCGTCACGGTCCAGTTGCTGGAACCCGAGACCGCGACGTTGAGGTTGTACCGGTCGCTCCACGAGGACCCGGCGGACAGCGTGGCCGTACAGCCGGTGTTGCCGCCTCCGCCTCCGCCTCCGCCGCCGGGGGCGACGGCTCGGCCGGTGGTCGGCGAGATCATCCCGGCGCACAGCCCGCGCGCCGCCAGCCCCTGCGCGATCCGCGGGATCGCGGCGAGCGTGTTGGCGGGCCAGTCGTGCATGAGGATGACCTGGCCGTCGGTGAGCCGTCCGGCGGCGGCGACGATGGCGTCCGTACTGGCGCCGTTCCAGTCCTGTGAGTCCACGTTCCACAGGATCTCGGTGAGCCCGTACTTGGCCTCGACCGCCTTCACGGTCGCGTTGGTCTCGCCGTACGGCGGCCGGAACAGCGTCGGTGTGCCACCGCCGGCCGCGGCGATCGCCGCTTGTGTGCGGGAGATCTCCGAGTCGATCTGGGCCTGGCCGAGGGTGGTCAGATGGGGGTGGGTGTAGCTGTGGTTGGCGACCCACATACCGGCGCTGACCTGGGCCTTGACCAGGGACGGATTGGCGGCGGCGTACTGCCCCTGGTTGAACATCGTGGCCCGCAGCCCGTTCTGGGTGAGGGCGTTCAGCAGGGCTGAGGTGTTGCCGGACGGCCCGTCGTCGAAGGTGAGCCCGACGTACCCGGTACAGGCGGCTGCCTGTGCCGGGGCGGCGGCCTGGACGGTCAGGGTGCTCGCTGCTGCCATGGCGAGGACGGCCAATCTGCTGAACAGGGAACGGAGTGGGCGGCGGATCTCGCGGCTGCTCATGCCCTCACCCGCTGACCGTGATGTTCGAGCTGCCGCTGCTCTGGTAGCCCTCCGTCGCCATGATCATGTAGTAGTTGAAGCTGCCGAGCGGCATCCCGACGCGGGACCAGGCGTCGAAGTGGTTGCCGGTGGTGATGGTGCCGCCGGTCCGCCTGGACTGGCGCACGCTCCAGTACTGGTTGAAGGTCCTGGTGCCTTCCACCGACGGGGCGTTGTAGCGGGTGGTCTGGTAGATGTCGTACGTGCCGCCGTCGCTGGTCACCGTGCCCTTGTACGTGCCGGTGGGCCGGTAGGTGCCCCAGTTGTCGACGATGTAGTACTCGACGAGCGGGTTCGAGGTCCAGCCGTACAGCGCCAGGTAGGCGTTGCCGGAGGGGCTGAAGCTGCCCGAGTACGTCACGTTCCTGCGGGAGCCGTTGCTCCAGCCCTTGCCCGCGACGAAGTTGCCGGTGTTGCGCCAGGAAGTGCTGTAGTTCCCACCGGAGTTCAGGGTCATGGAGACGGTGCCCTGGGCGTCGGTCCAGAAGGAGTAGTAGAAGCCGTTGTTGGTCCCGGTCTGGTTGGTGGTGACGACCGTGGCGGCGTGCGCGGTGCCGACGGCGCCGGGGAGGGTCAGCGCGGCACCGGTGCCGAGCAGGAGGGCGCAGACACCTCGGCGGGTGGGGTGGGTGGGGGCAGGGGTGTTGCTGGGTGCGGGTGCGTCGTTCATGGACGTGTTCCTCCTCGTCCTCGGAGAGGGCGGTGGGGGGCCGGAGGGGGGAGCCCCGTCAACGCATGCAGTGTTGGTCTGTCCCCGACAACTGTCAATGGTTTCGGCACAGTTGGCGAAACAGTCGCAGGTGGCTGACGTGCGGGGGTG
>JABFXD010000364.1 GCA_013361925.1 Streptomyces sp.
GTCGGGCGGCTTGGCGCCGAGTTCCTGTACGTCGGGTTCGAAGAGGTAGGCGTGGGCGCCGCGCCGCCGGAACTCCTCGGTGAAGCATCCGCTGCCACCGCCGACGTCGACGACGGTACGGCCGGTGACGGGCCCGTCGTAGGCCTCGACCTGGTTGACGGAGTCGCGGGCGAGCAGTGAGTAGCAGTGCTCGGGGTCGTCCTGCTCATGGCGGAAGGCGCGGAACAGGGCGAGGGATCTGCGGAACGAGGGGTCCTTGAGCGCGGTGCCCGTCATGGCGCCCAGCTCCTCACCGCCTCGGCGGCCACCGCACGGAACTGTCTGACGGTCCGGTCCCAGCGATAGCGTGCCGCGTGTTCCCGGGCGCTCTTGCCCATCAACTCCCGCCGCTCACCGGAGAGTGCGAGCGTGCACCAGGCGGCGGCGAAGGAGGACTCACCCCGCGCCAGCACACCCGTCTCCCCGTCCACGACGGAATCCCGAAGTCCGGGCACGTCGAAGGCGATCGTCGGCGTCTCGCGCGTGGCGGCCTCGGTCACGACCAGCCCCCACCCCTCCACCGCCGACGGATGCATCAACAGCCACGCCTCGCACAGCAGCCGGTGCTTCTCGGCCTCGGAGACATGGCCTCTGAACTCAACTCCAGGACCCGCGAGTTGCTCCAACCGCTCCCGTTCAGGACCGTCCCCGACGATGACAAGCCGCCCGCCGGTCACGGGACGCACCCGCTCCCACAGCCGCAACAGCAGATCGATCCGCTTGTACTCGACCAGCCGGCCCACGGCGACGAACAACGGCTCGGGCGACCGGTCGGCACGCGGCCCGGGCTCTTCGACTCCGTTGTGGACGACGCGGATACGCTCACGCTCCACCCCGATCGCCCGCAGCGCGTGCGCGGTCGACGGCGACACGGCGACCAGCAGACTCCGCTGCTGCGCACCGGTCAGCGCCCAGTGCTCCAGTCTTCGGCCGAGCCGCGCCGCGGGGGCCATCGGCCCGCCGAACCGCATCTTCCACAGGTCGGTGTGGACGTGGTTGACCAGGCACAGCGTGGGACCGCGGTGCCACAGGGGTGCGAAGTACGGCATCCCGTTGCAGACCTCGACCAGCAGATCGCAGTCGCCGACCTGGCGGGAGAAGGCCGAGCGGGCGCGCAGAAAGTGACCGAGCTCGCCGCCCGCGGAGACGACCCGGTAGTCGCGGTACGACGCGGGACCGCCGCACAGCAGGGTGACCTGGTGACCGAGCCGGGTGAGACCGTCGGCGAGCCGGTCGACCAGGAGCTCGGAGCCCCCGGCGGCCGGGTTGCCCAGATCACGATGGGCGAGGAAAACGATTCGGCGCGGAGGTGGGGGGAGCGCCGAGGGGTGCTGCGATGCCGGGGTGTGCGTGGCGCGCAGCGACGAAGGCACGTGCTGGGGCATGCGTGCTCCAACTCGTCTCAGGGTGCGGAACTTGAAGCGTGGGGAGGTGCTTTGTGTTCCTGTGGGGGATATGAGTGCTTGCTACGAGGACGGTGTGGGCGGACTGTGCTCGGGTGGGGGTGGACAGTTTTCGCCCACCCGTTCCTCATTGCTACTCACCGGGATGACAATTTCCGGGCTTATTAGAGCTGACGTCACGTCACATCGTGAGCGTGGGATCGGGCGTATCGGAAGAACCGGGATGCCGCCTCCCTCGTACCAACAAAACGGAACCGGCCACCACCAGGACGAAGCCGCCCACGGCCGCCCCGATCGGCAGCGTCACACCGATCGCCTTCAGCTGCCCGCTGTCCCTTTTGGCCTGCTTCACGGCGTCCTTCTGCGTCGCCGTGGTGAACGCGATCTTCTCGCTGTCCAGCAGCACCACCGCGTCCTTCTTCGCGCCCGGCGCCCGCAGCGTGCGCTTCGGGCCGACCTGTGCGTAGATCACCCGGCCGGTGCGCTGGTCGACGACCAGCTCGATGCCGTGGTTGGAGTACCACTCCTCGGCGAGCACCTGCGGCTGGTTCTTCAGGCCGACGATGCTGCCCGGCACCAGCCGGGTGCCGACCTTCGCCGGGGCGACCGTGCCGGTGAACCGGTAACCCGTGTACCCCTGGACCTTCTTGGTATCCCGGTAGGTCAGCACGACCGTCGAACCGAGGGAGTTGTCCCACCACTGGTACGAGCGTTTCTGCACGTCGAAGGGGAACTTCAGATACGCCTCGCCCTCGATGTACGGCTTCTCGCCGCAGCAGTGGACCGGCTTGGTCGTCTCGCGGTTCATCACCCAGCGGTGCGGGATGAACTCCAGCGCGTCGTGCGGATCGGAGGCCGGCAGCGACTTGTCGGTGTCGACCGTGGTCGTCACGTCCCAGACCGCGTCGCCGCTGCGCTCGCTGTCCTCGACGTTGCCGCGCACCCGCTGGGTGACGGTGATCTCCTGGCCGGGCACGGTCTCGACCTTGTCGGTGTCGAAGACGCTGCCGGTGCCCTTGTAGACGGCGGTCTGATCGATGTCGATCGGGTTCACGGCGGCCCGCGGGGTCACGTACCACGCCAGCAGAGGCGCCAGGACCAGCAGAAACGTGCCGAGTCCCAGCAGAATCAGGGAAAGAGGAGAGGCTGTACGGCGCATCCGGGCACTCCAGGGGCGTGAGGGTACGGAGTTCGGGCCGCTCTATGGGCCGGGAACCGTAGGGGTGTCTTGACGAGCTGTCAATGTCTTGCTGACACTGGGGCGGACCGTCAGGGTGGAGCGCGCCGGGGTGGGGACCGCCGGAAGAGAGCCACTGAGGCCACTGAGAGGCTGACCCTGCGATGTCCAGACTGCTTGCCGCCGCGTTGACCGTCGTGGCCGCCGCCGTGCTCGCCGTGGGTGCCGCGCTCGGCATCGTCGCCCTGCTCGACGCCACGCCCGACCAACCGAACACCCCCTTGATCACCTATGAGCAAGCGGGCCAGGGGAGTTGACCCGTGACGGCCCGCCCGGCAACCGTCAGCTCCCGCTCGGCCTGGCTCGACGTGCCGCGCCTCCAGGTGCGCCGGTTCGCCGCGATCGCCATGGCCGAGGCACCCGAGCTCGCCGACGAGATCCTGCGCGAGATCCGCCGCGAGTACCCCCATCTGCCCGTCGTCCTCGACGAGTCCGGCGAGCCGATGGCGCTCGTCGGCATCCGCCGCGCCATCGAGGTCTTCGTCCAGCACCTGGAGACCGCCGAGGGGCGCCCCACCGTCCCGCCCGGCGTCTTCCAGGAGTTCGGCCGCGGCGAGGGTCTCGGCGGGCGCAGCCTGGACTCGCTCCAGGCGATCTACCGCATGGGCGTACGGCTCGCCTGGCGCCGCTTCGCCGAGATCGGCCAGCGCGTCGAGATCCCGCCGCCCGCGATGTACGAACTCGTCGACGCGGGCTACGAGTACCTGGACGGCCTCGTCGACCAGTCGGTCCGCGGCTACGCGGAGGCGGCGGCCCGCCAGGCCGGTGAGCGCTTACGCCTCCAACGCGGCCTGATGGAACTGCTGTTGGCGGAACGCCCGCGCGGCGGCAACCCCGACGACCTGCTCACCGAGCGCGCCGCCCGGATCGGCTGGACGCTCCCCGAGAAGGTCGCCGTCGGCGTCCTGCTGCGCCCGGCGCGGGAGGCCATGGCACCCGCGGTCGGCCAGGGCGTCCTCCTCGACATGGAGTACGAGCAGCCCCGCATGGTCGTCCCCGAACCGGACTGCGCGGGGCGCCCCGAACTCCTCCACCGCGCCCTGACCGGCTGGGCCGGCGCCATCGGCCCGCCCGTCCCGCTCGCCGACGCGGCGAAGTCGCTGCGCTGGGCGGAGGCGGCGGTGAGCCTCATGGAACGCCGACTGCTGCCGGCCGGCGAGGTCCTGTACTGCACCGAGCACACCGAGGCGCTGGTCCTCCTGCAACCGGAGGAACTCATCGACGACCTGGCCCTGCGCTGCCTGGCTCCCCTCGCCCACTGCGGCCCCACCCACGGCCGCCGCCTCGCCGAGACGTTGCTGGCCTGGCTGGAGACGCGCGGCGGCGCCCCGGAAGTAGCCACCCGCCTGGGCGTCCACCCCCAGACCGTCCGCTACCGCCTACGCCAGATCCGCGAACTCTGGGGCGCCGAGATAGACGACCCGGACCGCCGCTTCGAACTCGAACTGGTGCTGCGGGCGCAGAGGTTGAGAGGGGCGTTGGGAACGGCCGGCCGCCCCTAGGCCCGGACAGTCCTAGTCGCGGCCCTTGAACTCCACCGGACCCGCGTTCATCTCGATCGTGCCGTCCGGGTGCAGGACCGGGCGGCGTTCCGTCATGCGGCCGCTGTACGCCTCGATGTGCTGGATCGCCGCGCCGTCCGCCGAGGTGAAGTCGACGAGGGCGATGGCCACCCAGTAGCGGGTCTTGGTGTTCTCGAAGAGCGGGACGGTGACGTTGGAGCCGCGGCCGTCGTCCACGACCACCTGTGCGCCGAAGCTCTTGAAGGAGCCGAAGCCGTTGCTGAGGGCGGAGTAGGCGCACAACAGGACATAGCCCTGCTGGTCCGGGCGGACGATCCGGACGGTCTCGCGGCCGGGGACCTTGGAGTCGCCGTCGAGCTGGATGTAGGGGGCCTGCTGGAGCGAGCCGAGGTTCTTGTAATAGACGACGTCCGCCTTCGGGCCCTTGTCGCCCTTCTGCGGCATCTGCTTCGCGAGGCCGGTCTTCACGATCGTGCCGGGCGCCTCGGACCCGCCCCGCTGCGCCTTCGACGCGGGCACGAACAGGGCGTACAGATCGAGGTCGGCACCCCGCCGGCGCCGCTGGTCGCTGCCGCCGTCCCACTCCAGGGACACGGTGACCACCAGCTCGCGGTCCTTCTTGTCCAGGCTGATCGAGACCTGGCCGCCCTTGTCGAGGCTGACCTTGCCGAGCGGGGGTTTGACGAGGCTCGGGGGAGCGGCGGCAGGTGCTGGAGCCGGTGTTGTCTCCGCCGGTGCCTCGGGTTCCGACACATCGATCCCGAAGTCCGTCGCCAGCCCCGCCAGCCCCTCCGCGTACCCCTGCCCGATGGCCCGCAGCTTCCAGCCC
>JABFXD010000308.1 GCA_013361925.1 Streptomyces sp.
CGGCAGCACCAACGACAACGACCCGGACCTCGAGGTCGTCGACTGCAGCTCCTCGAAGGCCCAGTTCACGGTGCTGGCCAAGATCGAAGGCACGTTCAGCGGCACCCTTGCCGAGACCAAGTGCACGGCCGAGGCCAAGGACTTCCAGTACACCTACACCGAGTCCGGTGACGGCACCGACTTCCTGCTCTGCCTCAAGGACAAGTAGTAGCTCCTGCGATATCGCAGACAGCGCGAGGGGCGACGTTTCACGTGAAACGTCGCCCCTCGATGCTTTCCAGGGGTCATGTTTCACGTGAAACATGACCCCGTTTCACACTCTCAGCTCTGCTCCGCCCACCACTCCTTGAGCGCCTCGGCCGCAGCCTCCTCGCCCATCGGGCCGTTCTCCAGACGCAGTTCCAGGAGGTGTTTGTATGCGCGGCCGATGGCCGGGCCGGGGGTGATGCCGAGGATCGCCATGATCTGGTTGCCGTCCAGGTCCGGGCGGATGGCGTCCAGCTCCTCCTGCTCCTGGAGTTGGGCGATGCGCTCCTCCAGGCCGTCGTACGCACGCGAGAGTGCCGTTGCCTTGCGCTTGTTGCGGGTCGTGCAGTCGGAGCGGGTCAGCTTGTGGAGGCGGTCGAGGAGCGGGCCTGCGTCGCGGACGTAGCGGCGGACCGCGGAGTCCGTCCACTCGCCCGTGCCGTAGCCGTGAAAGCGCAGGTGGAGTTCGACCAGGCGTGAGACGTCCTTCACCAGGTCGTTGGAGTACTTCAACGCCGTCATGCGCTTCTTGGTCATCTTCGCGCCGACCACCTCGTGGTGGTGGAACGAGACCCGGCCGTCCTTCTCGAAGCGACGCGTGCGGGGCTTGCCGATGTCGTGGAGGAGGGCGGAGAGGCGGAGGACAAGGTCGGGGCCGTCCGACTCCAGCTCCATTGCCTGCTCCAGGACGATCAGCGTGTGGTCGTAGACGTCCTTGTGGCGGTGGTGCTCGTCGCGCTCCAGACGGAGAGCAGGGAGTTCGGGCAGGACGTGGTCCGCGAGGCCCGTGTCGACCAGCAGGGTCAGCCCCTTGCGCGGGTTCGCGGACAGGATCAGCTTGTTCAGCTCGTCCCGGACCCGCTCGGCCGAGACGATCTCGATCCGCCCGGACATCTCCTTCATCGCGGTGACGACCTCCGGCGCCACCTCGAAGTCGAGCTGCGCGGCGAACCGCGCTGCCCGCATCATCCGCAGCGGATCGTCGGAGAAGGACTCCTCGGGCGTGCCAGGAGTACGCAGCACCCGCTTCGCGAGGTCTTCACGGCCCCCGTGCGGGTCGATGAACTCCTTCTCCGGGAGCGCGACGGCCATCGCGTTCACGGTGAAGTCCCGCCGGACGAGGTCCTCCTCGATGGAGTCGCCGTACGACACCTCAGGCTTGCGCGAGGTCCGGTCGTACGCCTCCGACCGATAGGTCGTCACCTCGATCTGAAAGCTTCTAACAGCGTCTCCGACGCGGGCATCCTTCTGCGCGCCCACCGTGCCGAAGGCGATCCCGACCTCCCACACCGCGTCCGCCCACGGGCGCACGATCTTCAGTACGTCCTGAGGGCGGGCGTCGGTCGTGAAGTCCAGGTCGTTGCCGAGCCTGCCCAGCAGCGCGTCCCGGACCGAGCCGCCGACCAGGGCGAGGGAGAACCCGGCCTCCTGGAAACGGCGGGCAAGGTCGTCGGCGACAGGGGCGACCCGCAGCAGTTCACTGACCGCGCGGTGCTGCACCTGGCTCAGGGCGCTGGGCTTGTCTTCGTTGGCGTTCGGCACAACAGAAAAGGGTACGTGGCCCCGGCGACCATGAGCGCCTCCATTAAATCTGCACAGGCCCGTCCGCAGGGCCGCAGGCAAGGGCCGCCTGCCGGTCGTACGGATTCGCTCCCCTTTATACGCACACATACAGGACGGTCAGGCCCTGTCCGCCGATCTTGTGGAGCAGTCCGCGGCACTTCCCCTCAGCGCGCATCGTTACCATGCGTGGACGCACATTGCGACGACCACTGACGACCACTGACGACGAGGGACGGGCGAGCGCGTGGCCGAGGCGGCAGACTTCCAGGGGATGAGTCCCTCACCTGCCCGCCGGTGGCTGCGGCGCACGGGAGCACTGCTCGCCGGAGCGCCTCTGCTGGCCGGACTGCTGCAGCTGCCCGCCGCCGGGCCCGCGAACGCCGCGTCGGGCTCCAGCACCGTGTCCGTGGACATCAACACGCTCACGCCCAGCGTCCCCACGGACGGGGACACGGTGACCGTGTCCGGCACCGTGACCAACGACGGCAAGCAGACGGTCACGGACGCCCAGGTGGACCTCCGCGTCGGCCCCGAGCTCAGCACCCGCTCGGACGTCGACGGCGTCGCCCAGCGCACCGACTTCCAGCCAGGCCTCGACGGCACCATCGTCGGCGGCAAGTACGTCGAGAAGTTCTCCAAGCTGGCACCCGGCGTCGCCCAGACCTTCAGCATCTCCGTCCCGGTCGACGAGCTGGACCTCGGCTCGGACGGCGTCTACCAGCTCGGGGTCTCCCTGACCGGTGAGACCTCCACACAGCAGTGGCAGCAGGTTCTCGGCATCCAGCGGACGTATCTGCCCTGGCAGCCGGAGGACGCCGACACCCGGACGAAGACGGCGGTCCTGTGGCCGCTGATCTCCACCGCCCACATGACGGCGGAGACCGGGTCCAACGAAGAGCAGACGCCGGTCTTCCTCAACGACGACCTGGCCAAGGAGATCTCGGCGGGCGGCCGGCTGGAGCAGATGCTCGCGCTGGGCAAGTCCCTGGACGTGACCTGGGTGATCGACCCGGACCTGGTGGCCTCCGTCGACGCCATGACCGGCACCTATCGCGTCGAGTCGGGCAACACCACCGTGGCGGGCACGCACCAGGCGGTCGCCAAGCAGTGGCTGGCCGAGCTTCAGGACGCGGTGGCGGACAAGGAGGTCGTCGCGCTTCCCTTCGCCGACCCCGACCTCGCCTCCCTCGCCCACAACGGCACGACCGTCACCGGCTCCCTGAGCCACCTCAAGGAAGCCACCGACGTCGCGGCCACCACGGTGCAGACCGTGCTCCATGTGACGCCGGACACCGACTTCGCCTGGCCCGTGAACGGCGCCGTCGACCCGTCGATCGTCAAGGTCGCCACCTCCGCGGGCGCCGACAAGGTGATCGCGCGCAGCGACAGCCTGGAGGAGACCGCCGGCCTGCCCTACACGCCGTCCGCGGCCCGCCCCATCGGTGGCGGCACTACCGCGGTGGTGGCCGACGCACGGCTGTCCACGGCGTTCCAGGGCGACCTGACCTCGGCCTCCGCCTCCACTCTCGCCGTGCAGAAGTTCCTCGCCTCGAGCCTGGCGCTGAACCAGCAGGTGGACAAGCAGCGCAGCATCGTCGTCGCCCCGCAGCGCACGCCGACGACGAGCCAGGCGCAGGCGATGGCCGCCGCTGTGGCCGCCCTCCAGGGCGGCAACTGGACGCAGACCCAGGACCTGACGTCGGCGGCCGCCTCGAAGCCGGATGCGAGCGCCACCACCAAGGTCCCGTCGGCCTCCGCCTACCCCGCCAAGCTGCGCAAGCAGGAGCTGTCCAAGCCCGCCTTCGAGCAGATCGCGGCCGTACAGGACAAGCTCGACCGGTTCAAGGTGATCCTCACCGACCAGTCCCGCGTGGTGACCCCCTTCGGGCGGGCCATGAACCGTGAGATGTCGACGTCGTGGCGCGGCCGTGCCGCCGAGGCGCAGAGCTACCGCGACGGTGTGCGTAACTACCTCGACAACCTGACCAACCAGGTCAAGCTGATCGACAAGTCCGAGGTCAAGCTCTCCGGGCGCAGCGCCACGATCCCCGTGACGGTGCAGAACAACCTGGTGCAGGGCGTCGACCATCTCGTCCTGCGGCTCACCTCCACGAGCCCGACCCGTCTGAAGATCGGTGACGACGACTACGAGGAACAGCAGGTCACCGTCAACGGCGGACACAGCCAGACGGTGAAGTTCACCACCTCTGCCCAGGCCAACGGCCAGGCGGAGGTCGTCGCCCAGTTGTTCACCGAGGACGGCCAGGCGTACGGCGACCCGGTCCGGTTCAAGGTGAGGGTCACCGAGTTCACGGCCACCGTGATGCTGGTCATCGGCGGCGGCTTCCTCCTCCTCGTCCTGGCCGGTTTCCGGATGTACAAGCAGCGCAAGCGCGCCGCCGAGCGGGATGCCGACGACGGCGGATCCGGGGATCACGACGCGGCCGACGAGCCGACGGACGGCCCGGAGAACCCCGAAGGCCCCGAAGACCGTCTCCCGGAGGAGTCCGGCACCCGGGCCGGGGCAGACGACCCGCAGCAGCCGAGTGACCCGACACCGGACACCGCAGCGGAAAGCACCGACCCGTCCGGCACGGGTGAGAGAGTGGACCGTTGAGGATGTCGTGGCCGGTGGGCCCGGGACGATGAGGTGGGGTAACCATGAACGCGCCGTACGACGGTGACCGCGGCCAGGCCGCGGGCGGCTCGGGCCACCCCGAGGGCCCGCCGCCCGAGCACGGCCAGGTACCGCCGCAGCCCCCCGCGGACATGTACCTCCAGGACGCCTACGACCAGGACCCCTACCGGGCGCAGGACCTCTCCGCCCAGGACCCGGTCGCCGAGGCGCTCTACGACCGCGCCGCGCACCCCCCGCCGCCCCCGGGCACGTACCAGCCGCAGCAGCCGCTGTACGCCCAGCCCCAGCAGTCCCCGTACGCCCCCGACCCGCATGTGTGGGCGCAGACTCCGGCGCCCGAGCCGGACGGGGCGACCCAGTACCTGCCGTACGGCGACGACCCGCGCAGCACGCAGTACGTGGGTGTCGACGACCTCGTCACGCACTCCGCCGAGGAGCGCCACGAGCCGGACGCCTTCGCCCACCTCTTCCGCGACCAGCAGCAGGGCGGCCAGCAGCCGTACCAGCCGCCGTCGGTACCGGCGCCGTCCCCGGCCCCGAGCCCCGTACCGGGTGCCGAGCCCCCGATGCC
>JABFXD010001062.1 GCA_013361925.1 Streptomyces sp.
CTCCGAGCTCTTTCTGCTCGCCATCGCCAACTTCGTGTCGCAGAACACCTTCTACGAGACCGGCGCCGACCGTGACGACCGGTTCGCGAAGCTGGTGCGGGAGCTCGCCGTCACCGATCCGGAGTGGACCGCCGGGCTGCTCGGCTGGCTGCGCGGTGAGGGCAACCTCCGTACCGCCTCCGTCGTCGGCGCCGCCGAGTACGTGAAGGGGCGTCTCGACGCGGGCGCCACCGGCGGCCCCTCGAACCGGCAGGTCGTCGACTCCGTGCTCCGGCGTCCGGACGAGCCCGGAGAGCTGCTCGCTTACTGGACGGCGACGTACGGCCGCAATGTCCCCAAGCCCGTCAAGCGCGGTGTCGCCGACGCCGTACGACGGCTCTACAGCGGGAAGTCCCTGCTGAAGTACGACACCGCGGCCAAGGGCTACCGCTTCGGCGACATCCTCAACCTGGTGCACGCGGCGCCGGACCCGGACAAGGTGTGGCAGGGCGAGCTGTTCCGGTACGCCCTCGACCGCCGGCACAGCCCGGACACGGCCGTACCGCCCGCGTCGAACCGGACGCTGGTCGCGCACCGCGAGCTGATGGCGCTGCCGGTCGGGGAGCGGCGCGCGGTCATCACCTCCCAGGGCGGCGCGGAGCGGCTCGCCGCGGCCGGGATGACCTGGGAGGCGCTGGCCGGGTGGCTCCAGGGGCCGATGGACAAGGCGGCGTGGGAGGCGGTCATTCCGTCCATGGGTGCGATGGCGCTCGTACGGAATCTGCGGAATTTCGACCAGGCCGGTGTCTCCGACGAGGTCGCCGCCCAGGTCGCGGCCCGGATCAGTGACCCGGCGGAGGTTGCGCGGTCGCGGCAGTTCCCGTTCCGGTACCTCGCCGCGTACCAGCACGCGCCGTCGCTGCGCTGGGCGTACCCGCTGGAGCAGGCGCTCGGCCACTCGCTGGCCAACGTGCCCGCGCTGCCCGGACGGACCCTCGTCCTGGTCGACCGCTCGGGCTCGATGTGGGGTCCGCTGTCCGGCCGCTCGCAGCTCAACCGGGCCGACGCGGCGGCGATCTTCGGCACGGCGCTCGCGCTGCGCGCCGAGCACGCGGACCTGGTGCAGTTCGGGACCACCAGTGCCGAGGTCGCGTACCGCAAGGGCGAGTCGGTGCTGAGGATCCTGGAGCGCTTCGGCAACCTGGGCGGCACCGACACCACGGGTGCGGTGCGCCGGCACTACCGGAAGCACGACCGGGTGCTGATCGTCACCGACGAGCAGTACGCGTACAGCCACTACGGCGACCCGACCGAGCAGGTCCCCGCCGATGTGCCGGTCTACACCTGGAACCTCGCCGGGTACCGGGCGGGCCACGGCCCCTCCGGCAAGGCGAACCGGCACACGTTCGGGGGACTCTCGGACGCGGCTTTCCGGATGGTTCCGCTGCTGGAGAGCGCTCGCGACGCCGACTGGCCGTGGGCCGCGGCCTGATCGGCCCGGTCCGTGTATGTGGCCCGCACTTCACGGGGGTGCGGGCCACACCCTTGTCTTCGTCTCTGACTGACATCTAACATTTCAGTTGTGGAGGCCATACGACCCGTAGCCCGCACCCTGCTCAGGGACCGCGCCTACGCAGCCATCAGGGACGCCATCGTGTCCGGGGAGCTGGAGCCCGGCGCGGTCGTGCGGGACGCCGATCTCGCCGAACGGCTCGGGCTGTCCCGGGCGCCGGTGCGCGAGGCGTTCTCGCGGCTCGTCGACGAGGGGCTCCTGGAGAGCAAGCCGCAGAGCTACACACGGGTGACACCGGTCGTGGCGGCGGACGTACGGGACGCCGCCGCGGTCGTCGGCGCCCTGCACGAGCTGGTCACCCGGGTCGCCGTGCCCCGGCTGTTCGCCGCGGACATCGAGGCGATGCGCGCGGCCAACGAACGGTTCGCCGCGGCTGTCCGCGCCGGTGACGTGGACTCCGCGCTCCGTGCCGACGACGAACTCCACGACGTCCTCGTCCGCGTCAGCGGCAACCGCGCCGCGGCCGCCACCGTCGTCCGCTACACGCCCCTCATCCGCAGGCTGGAACGCCGTCGCTTCGGCGAGGGCGGCAACTGCCGCTCCGCCGGGCTGCACGAGCGGCTCATCGAGGCCTGTACGGCCGGTGACGTGACCGGTGCGGTCGAGGTCACCGCGGAGATCTGGCGGGGCCTGGCCGATCTCGCCGACGACGTTCCCTGAGCATCCAGGAGGCTCCCCATGTCCCTTTCCTCGTACGAGCGTTACCCCCTCCTCTTCGGTCCCTCGCCGGTGCATCCACTGGAACGCCTCACCGCCCACCTCGACGGCGCGTCCCTGTGGGCCAAGCGGGAGGACTGCAACTCCGGCATCGCGTACGGCGGCAACAAGACCCGCAAGCTGGAGTATCTGGTCGCCGACGCCCTGGCCCAGGGCTGCGACACCCTCGTCTCCATCGGGGGCGTCCAGTCCAACCACACCCGTCAGGTCGCGGCCGTCGCCGCCCGCGCCGGACTGAAGTGCGTACTGGTGCAGGAGAGTTGGGTGGACTGGCCCGACGCCGTGTACGACAAGGTCGGCAACATCCTGATCAGCCGGCTCGCCGGAGCCGATGTCCGGCTGGTGCGGGCCGGGTTCGGGATCGGGTTCAAGGAGAGCTGGGAGCAGGCGCTGCGGGAGGTGGAGGAGTCGGGCGGGAAGCCGTACGCCATCCCCGCCGGTGCCTCCGACCATCCGCTCGGCGGACTCGGCTTCGCCGGGTGGGCGTACGAAGTCGCCGAGCAGGAGCGGGAGTTGGGGGTCTTCTTCGACACCGTCGTGGTGTGCTCGGTGACCGGGTCCACGCAGGCGGGCATGGTCGCCGGGTTCGCGGCGCTGGAGGAGGCGGGGGGCCGGCCGCGGCGGGTGCTGGGGGTGGACGCGTCGGCGAAGCCCGCCGCGACACGTGAGCAGATCGCCCGGATCGCGCAGGGAACCGGCCGGCTCATCGGCGTCGAGCGGGAGCTGACCGTGGCCGACGTCGAGCTGGACGAGCGGTATCACGCCGGGGTCTACGGCATCCCCGACGAGACCACCCTCGCGGCGATGCGGCTCGCCGCCCGCACCGAGGGGATGGTCACCGACCCCGTCTACGAGGGGAAGTCGATGGCCGGCATGATCGATCTCGTCCAGCGCGGGGAGATCGGGCGGGACGCGACGGTGCTCTACGCGCACCTGGGCGGGCAGCCGGCGTTGAACGCGTACAGCGCGCTGTTCGCGTAGCTCTCAACGGCACGACTGCCCGCGGCCCGGTCGGCTAGAGGGCCTGTGCGGCCGGCTTCACCATTCCCCTCACCGTGCGGGACTTCACGAAGTCGCCCAGCGCCGTCATCTCCCACTCGCCGGAGAACTGCTTGATCAGCTTGGCCATCATCACGCCGGTCTGGGCTTCGGCGTTGGTGAGGTCGAAGCGGACCAGTTCCTCGCCGGTGGCGGCGTCGAGGAGGCGGCAGTAGGCCTTGGCGACCTCGGTGAACTTCTGGCCGGAGAACGAGTTCACCGTGAAGACCAGGCCGGTGACGTCCTGCGGGAGGCGGCCGAGGTCGACGACGATGACCTCGTCGTCGCCACCGCCCTCGCCGGTGAGGTTGTCGCCGGAGTGCTTGATCGCGCCGCCCACGATGGACAGCTTGCCGAAGTAGCAGCTGTCGATGTGGTTGCGCTGCGGGCCGTAGGCGATGACCGAGGCGTCCAGGTCGATGTCCTTGCCGCGGTAGGCGGGCTCCCAGCCCAGGCCCATCTTGACCTGGGAGAGCAGCGGGCGGCCGCCCTTGACCAGGGACACGGTCTGGTTCTTCTGGAGGCTGACGCGGCCCTTGTCCAGGTTGATCTTCCCGGTGCCCGGCGCGTGCGCGGGCGGCGGGGGAGCCGGCGTGCTCATCGGCGGGGCCTGCGGGGTGACCGGCGTCTGGATCGTGGGCTGCGGAGGGGCGACCGGCTGCGGCGGGGCCACCGGGGCCGGGGCCGGCTCCTCGACCGTCACGCCGAAGTCGGTGGCGATGCCGGCCAGGCCGTTGGCGTACCCCTGGCCGACCGCGCGGGCCTTCCACGCGCCGTTGCGCAGATAGATCTCCACGACCACCAGGGCCGTCTCGCTGCCGAGCTGCGGGGGTGTGAACGTGGCCAGGACGGAGTTGTCGTCGGCGCCGCGGATCGTCGCCGTCGGTTCGATGCCCTGGAAGGTCTGGCCGGCGGCGTCCGGACTGGCCGTGACGACGATCTTCTCGATGCCCGGCGGGAGGGCGGCGGTGTCCACGACGATCGCGTCGGGGGCCGCGCCGCCGCCGGAGCGGTAGGTCACGCCCGGGCCGTTGGGCTGGTTGTAGAAGATGAAGTCGTCGTCGGAGCGCACCTTGCCGTCGGCGGTGAGCAGCAGGCCCGATACGTCGAGCCGCACCGGGGCGGCGACGTCCACCGTCACGCGCGCGGTGGAGAGAGGGATGTTCGAGCCGGGGGTCATAGCTGTCATGACCGGTGAACGATCCAGCCCGCTTTACCGTTCCCTTACCCGCGACCGTTCGGATCAGCGGGGTGATGTGCCGCGGTTGCGGGGGTGGTTCCGGGCCGTGCGTTCGTTGCCGCGCTTGTAGTTCCCGGTCCAGCGGGCCATGACGAGCTGGGGGTCGGCGGAGGCCTCGACCTCGGCGAGGAACTGGGCGGCCCGGGGGCCGTGGAGGGTGGTCGCGGGGCGGTGGTGGTGGGTGATGTGGACGGCGCCGTCGGCATGGGCTTCGTAGCGGAAGCCGTGTGGGCTGGGCATGGCGGGATGGTAGGGGGCGGGGCGGGGGTGGGCGCCAAGGGTTTTTTCGCTCCGCCGTCCCGCCGCCCCGCCGAGGAACCTCTACGGCACGACCACGATCTTCCGTCCCACGCCCGCCGCGAACTGCTCCAGCGCCTGCGGGTACCGCTCCAGCGGGATGCGGTCGCTGATGAACACGTCCGGGTCCAGCACCCCGTTCGCGAACAGCTCCGCCGCCCG
>JABFXD010000389.1 GCA_013361925.1 Streptomyces sp.
GGGTGGAAGGCGTCGAAGTCGTCGAGCTTCTCGCCGTTCGACGCGAACATGATCGGCTTGCCGGTGATCTGCCGGATCGACAGGGCGGCACCACCGCGGGCGTCACCGTCGAGCTTGGAGAGCACCACGCCGTCGAAGCCGACGCCGTCGCGGAAGGCCTCGGCGGTGTTGACCGCGTCCTGACCGATCATCGCGTCGACGACGAAGAGGATCTCGTCGGGAGAGACGGCGTCACGGATGTCCGCGGCCTGCTGCATCATCTCCTGGTCGATACCGAGGCGGCCCGCGGTGTCGACGATGACGATGTCGTGGACCTTGGACTTCGCGTACTCGATGGAGTCCTTGGCGACCTTGACCGGGTCACCGACGCCGTTGCCCGGCTCCGGCGCGTAGACGGCGACGCCGGCGCGGTCGGCGACCACGCTCAGCTGGTTCACGGCGTTGGGGCGCTGGAGGTCGGCGGCGACCAGCAGCGGGGAGTGGCCCTGGCCCTTGAGCCAGTGGCCGAGCTTGCCCGCGAGGGTCGTCTTACCGGCACCCTGGAGACCGGCCAGCATGATGACGGTGGGCGGCTGCTTGGCGAAGCGCAGGCGCCGGGTCTCACCGCCGAGGATCGTGACGAGCTCGTCGTTGACGATCTTCAGGACCTGCTGGGCGGGGTTCAGCGCCTTGGAGACATCGGCGCCCATCGCGCGTTCCTTGACGTTCTTGATGAACGTCCGGACGACAGGGAGGGCCACGTCGGCTTCGAGGAGCGCGATACGGATCTCGCGCGCGGTGGCGTCGATGTCCGCCTCGCTCAGACGCCCCTTGCCGCGCAGATTCTTGAAGGTCGCTGAGAGGCGGTCGGAGAGAGTATCGAACACGGCGGCGTCGGTCCTCGGAGTCGGGGGCAGTATGAGCGTCTTCCAGGGTATCCCGGCCCGGCGGCTCGCCGGGATCCCCCGTCAGCCCCGCAACGTCTCCTCCAGCTTCCGCGTCACCGAAGCGGCCTCGTCACCGGGCAGCGGCGCTCCCTCGGGACCGGTGACATAGAACGCGTCCACCGCGTTCGCCCCCAGCGTCGACACATGCGCACTGCGCATCCGCACCCCCGCGTCCTCCAGCGCCCGCCCGATCCGGAACAGCAGCCCCGGGGCGTCCTGGGCGCGGACCTCGATCACCGTGGCCAGGCGGGAGGCGGCCGGGGCGACCGTCACCCGCGGCGGCGGGGCGACCACGCCTCGGCGGCGCGGGTAAGCCGCGTCCCGCTCCGCGAGCCGGCCCGCGATGTCGAGCGAACCGTCCAGCGCCCGCACCAGATCCGCCCGCAGCCGCGCGGCCTGCGGAAGCGACCCGTACTCCGCCGCCACCCGCCAGTTCAGGAGCAGCACCGAGCCCTCGACACCGTGCGGCAGGTCCAGGGCACGCAGCTCGGCGGTCCGGACGGTCAGGCGGTGCATGGCCAGCACGCCCGCCACCGCCGGGAGGACCCTCGGCTGGTCCGGTACGGCGATCAGCAGCTCCACGCCCAGCGGCTCGGGGTCCCCGGAGGGCTCCTCCCCCGTCGGCGGTTCCGTCTGGGCCCGCAGCGACAGCACCGGGCTGCCGGTCGCGACCGCCTCGATCGCCAGCCGCTCCTGCTCCGCCGTGGGCGCCGCGGCCTCGGGCTCGTCCAGGTCGTCGCCGGCCAGCACGGCCGCGACGCGCTTCACCAGGTCGGCGACGAGCGAACCCCGCCAGGACGACCAGGCCGCAGGGCCGGTGGCCAGCGCGTCCGCCTCGGTCAGGGCGTGCAGCAGCTCCAGCGTGGACTGCGTGCCGACCGCCTCCGCGACCGACCGGACCGTCTCCGGGTCCTCCAGGTCACGCCGGGTGGCGGTGTCGACGAGGAGCAGGTGGTGCCGTACGAGAGAGGCCAGTACGGCGACGTCCTCGCGGTCGAAGCCGATGCGCGCGGCGACGTCCTTCGCGATGATCTCGCCGGCCACCGAGTGGTCGCCGGGCCAGCCCTTGCCGATGTCGTGCAGCAGCGCGGCGACCAGCAACAGGTCCGGCCTGTGCACGCGCCGGGTGAACTCCGAGGCGCGGACCGCCGTCTCGATCAGGTGCCGGTCGACGGTCCAGATGTGCACGGCGTTGCGCTGCGGGCGGCAGCGCACCCGCTCCCAGTCCGGGAGCAGCCGGGTGATCAGGCCCTCCGCCTCCAGGGCCTCCCAGACGTCGATGGTCGGGGCGCCGGAGCCGAGCAGGGTCACGAGCTGCTCGCGGGCCTCGGCGGGCCAGGGCGTGGGCAGCGGACGGGCGTGGGCGGCCATGCGCCGTACGGCGTGCAGCGAGAGCGGCAGTCCGGCCTGGGCGGCGGCGGCCGCGGCGCGCAGCGGCAGGACGGGGTCGCGTTCGGGGCGCGCGGCGCGGGCGAGCACCACCTCACCGTCCATCTCGACGACGCCCTCGGCCAGCGGCGACCGTTCCGCGACCGGCTTGCCGCCGCCGAGCATGGCGCGCAGCCGCGGTCGCACGGACCGCGACCTGAGCACGCGCCCCACCTCGCGCCAGGTGACATCACTGGCGTACGACACGACGCGTGCCGCCTCGTAGACCTGCCGCAGCAGCGTGTCCGCGTCGAGCAGGCCGAGCTCGGCGGCGACCTGGTCCTGTTCCTGGAGGGCGAGCCGGTCGGTGGCGCGCCCGGTGGTGAGGTGCAGGGCGTCCCGGACGTCGAGGAGCCGGCGCCGGGCGTCGTCGAGGCCCTCGCGCGGGGCGTCGGCCAGCCAGGAGGCGGCGACGGCGCGCAGGGCGGTGGCGTCCCTGAGGCCGCCGCGGGCCTCCTTGAGGTCCGGCTCCAGCAGGTACTGGAGCTCGCCCTGGCGTTCGGCGCGTTCGGCGCAGAGTTCCTGGAGTTCGGGGAGGCGTTTGGGTGCCTGGTTGCGCCAGTCGGCGAGGACCGCGGTGCGCAGTCCGGCGGTCAGGCCGAGGTCGCCGGCGAGGTGCCGGGCGTCGAGGAGGCCGAGCTGGACCTTCAGGTCCTCGCCGGCGGTCTTGCGGGCCTCCGCGGGGGTCCGCACGGAGTGGTCGAGGGCGAGGCCCAGGTCCCAGACGGGGTACCAGATGCGGTCGGCCAGGGCGGCGACCGCGCCGGGGTCGCTGCCGTCGTGCAGCAGAAGGAGGTCCAGGTCGCTGCGCGGTGACAGCTCGCCGCGGCCGTAGCCGCCGACGGCGACCAGGGAGGCGCCGCGCAGTGCTTCGGAGCCCGCGGTGAACAGTCCCGTCAGCCAGTCGTCCGTCAGTTCGGCCAGGGCCGAACGGCGCGGCGGCCCGGACTGCGCCCCCTCGTTGAGGAGACGCAGCCGGGCCGCCGCATAGCCGCTGGGTCCGGAGTCCTCTGCTTCTTTTCGCACGTCCGTACTCGACACCCAGCAGCTCCTGTTCGTTTCGCTCAGAGCGCGTCGGGACCGCGCTCGCCGGTCCGGACCCGTACGGCCGTCTCGACCGGCAGGGACCAGACCTTGCCGTCACCGATCTTGCCGGTGCGGGCGGCCTTCACGATGACGTCGATCAGCTGCTCGGCGTCGTCGTCCTCGGCGAGGACCTCGATGCGGATCTTCGGGACCAGGTCGACGGTGTACTCGGCACCGCGGTAGACCTCGGTGTGGCCCCGCTGACGACCGTAACCGCTCGCCTCGGTGACCGTCAGGCCGTGCACGCCGAAGGCCTGGAGGGCTTCCTTGATCTCGTCGAGCCGGTGGGGCTTGACGACTGCGGTGATGAGCTTCATGCGTCCACCTTCTTGCTCGCGGCGGCGGCCGGGGCGGCGACGGTGGCCTTGGCGGAACCGCCACCCGCGCCGCTGAAGTCGTATGCGGTCTCGGCGTGCTCGGCCTGGTCGATGCCGGAGATCTCCTCGTCCTCACTGACCCGCATACCGATGGTCTTGTCGAGGAGGAAGGCGAGCACCGCGGAGGCGATCAGGGAGTAGGCGAGGACGGCGAAGACACCCGCGCACTGCTTCCAGAACTGGTCGAGGCCACCGCCGTAGAAGAGGCCCTCGACGTCGGACTGGCCCTTGCCGCTGGCGAAGAAGCCGATCAGCAGGGAGCCGACGACACCGCCGACCATGTGGACGCCGACGACGTCGAGCGAGTCGTCGTAGCCGAACTTGTACTTCAGGCCGACGGCCATGGCGCACAGGACACCGGCGATGGCGCCGACCGCGATCGCGCCGATCGGGGTGACCGCGCCACCGGACGGGGTGATGGCGACGAGACCGGCGACCGCGCCGGAGGCGGCACCGAGGGTGGTGAACGCGCCGTGGCGGATCTTCTCGTAGCCGAGCCAGGCCAGCATGGCGGCGGCGGTGGCGATCTGCGTGTTGACGAACATCAGGGAGCCGACGCCGTCGTCGTTGCCGAGCCACGAGCCGGCGTTGAAGCCGAACCAGCCGAACCACAGCAGACCGGCACCGAGCATGACCAGCGGGAGGCTGTGCGGGCGCATCGGGTCCTTCTTGAAGCCGACGCGCTTGCCGATGACCAGGATGACGCCGAGCGCCGCGGCACCCGCGTTGATGTGGACCGCCGTACCACCGGCGAAGTCGATCACTCCGAGCTCGAAGGCCCAGCCGCCGGTGCCCCAGACCCAGTGGGCGACCGGGAAGTACACGATCGTGGCCCACAGGAAGACGAAGAGCGCCCACGCGGAGAACTTCACGCGGTCGGCGATGGCGCCGCTTATCAGGGCCGGCGTGATGATCGCGAACATCATCTGGAAGACGGCGAAGGCGAAGACGGGAATCGTGTAGCCGGACCAGATGTCCGCCTTGTCGATCCCGGTCCAGCCGACGAAGTCGGACTCCCAGCCGATGAGCGAGCCGTGGTCCGTCCCGAACGCCATGGAGAAGCCGTACAGCACCCACAGGATGGTGACGATCCCCATGCTGATGAAGCTCATCATCAGCATGTTGAGGGTGCTCTTGACGCGGACCATGCCTCCGTAGAAGAAGGCGAGGCCCGGGGTC
>JABFXD010000070.1 GCA_013361925.1 Streptomyces sp.
GCGCGCCGCTCGCTCCGCGACCAGGACGCGCCGCCGCTACGCGGCGGTGGCCCCCGGCACTCCGTGCCGGGGGCTGGCGACCGCTCCGCGGTCGCTGCCGGATCACTCCGTGATCCGGAACGGCGCGGCGAGTAGGATGGGGGTTGCTCGCGTCGCGCGTTGACGGGATACAACACCCCGATCCGGATCTTGGGGGAAAGGGAGTAGGCGCCTACTCCCGCGTGGGCTCCACCCGCAGGTGCAGGGGTACTTCCTCGCAGGTGATCAAGTGCGTGTGGAGGTCTGTCTCCTCTGCGGAACAGAACGGGCATTCGTAGAGCGGCGTGCCCTGCATCCCGGGCCGAAGGTGGTGCGTGAGCCCCTCGTAGTACGCCTGCCGGCGCACGTACGACACCTTCCGCTCGAACTGCTCCAGGTAGAGCCGACGCTTCCCAATGAGCTCTTCGGCCCACTCCTCCGAGGTCATATCACGACTCATGCTCTCAACTCCCGTGTGAGGGTGGGTACTTGCGCCCCTGCCGAACCGCAGGACCGATGATCTCGAAGGTTTCCCATCTCACCCGGAAGCACTTCCGGCACTGAAGCACTGTACCCGAGGCCAGCTCCTGACCCATGCCGAAGTCATGGGGCCTCTGTGCGGGCGAGCGCCGCCACCTGTGGACGTGCAGCTTCCGGCGGAGCGAGGGCAGTCTCACGTGCTCTCCTTGACGTGGCGAAGCATGCGCTCCAGCTCGATGGGGTCGCCGGTGCGTACGTACTCCTCGCGGTGGCGGTCGTAGGGGGTCGCGGGGGCGCCGGCGAGGGCGGCGCGGTACACGCTGAAGACGTGTGCGGAGTGCATGATCCGTTGGGCCGGTGTGGGGCCGAGGAAGAGGTTCAGCGCGTCTTCCTTGAGCCGCTGGAACCGGGGGAGTTCGGCACGGCGGCAAACCTCGCACTGGATCATGCGGAGATCCTGATCGTCGTCTTGGGGTGGCTCTCGCATGCGTCGCGGAGTCGATCGAGATACTGGAGCGCCCCGTCGTAGTTCCCCCACCCGTTGGCTGGCTCCATGGCGCGATAGTGGTCGGGGGTGGCGCGCATCCTGGCCACGGCCTCGGTGAGTTGCTCCAGTGCGTCTCCGGCGGTCCGTCCGTTGAGCTCGAAGAGCCGGTGTCCGATGGCGTCTGCCCACATGCCGCTGACGTTGCTGGTGTAGTTGCCGACTTCAGCGATCGTGATCGTCATCGGCCCGTCTGCATGGCCGGTGTCGATAGTGGCGTATAGGTCAATGTCGTAGCTCATGCCGCAAACCCCACATTTGTGACGTATTCGTACTGGCCCCAGTTGGAGCCGAGGTCTTCGATCATGTCGATCCACTCGGCTTCCATGGCGTCGTCGTCGTCCTCGGCCCACGCGTGGACGATGCCGTCCCAGTCTCGGACGTTGAGGGTGCGGTACTCCACGGGTCGCATGTGCGGGGGGGAGACCTGGGACTGGTTCATGGGGTGGATCTCGATGCGGGTCCCGCGGCCGTCGCGGTTGAGGCGGCGGGTGAGGTCCCGGACGACGCGCTGTCGGCGGACCTCCCGGTACGCATTCTCGATGCGTGAGAGGTTTGCCTTATTCGGTTTCCGCATACCGCGCTCCCACTCGCGTAGGGTGCGGTCGGTGACGGTGAGGCCGGCCTCCTTCGCTGCGGCGCGGGAGGCCGGCGACTTGGTGAGGTAGCGGAGCCGGGCGAGGAGTCCGCGGGGCTGTGTGATGGGCGTGCGGATGTACTCGACCAGCCGGTCGAGCTGGCGGGCGACGGCCTCATGCCCCTTGATGCCCCGGGCGCCGTAGTGCCCGAAATCGTGGGTGCGCTCTGGCATGTGCAACTCCTGTATCGATGGAGCAAGTTACCGCTACTCTGGTGGTGCGCGCCCCACTGTCCCCGCTACTGCGGGGGTGCTCCGGCCCTTGGTACACGAGAAGTCCGGTGTCGGTGGGGCGCGTGCCTTGTTTCTGATCCTGGTGGGATCGTGGGGGAGGCCGCGGGGTGGTGCCCGTGGTCTCCCCTTTGGCTACTCTGGTGGGGATCGATCGGTCCGTAACACCGAGGAGTAGCAATGGCTTTGGACAAGTGGCAGGAGCGGGAGGCGGCGACGTACGCCGCTCAGAACGACATGACGCCCGAGGCGGCGGCCCGGGAGCTGTTCCCGGATGCGGTGCCGCCGGCCCCCCGCCGTACGGTGGCGGCGAAGGCGCCCGCGAAGGAGCCCGCGAAGGAGAAGGAGACCGCTCCGACGTCGTGACGGTGGCTCCCATCGCGTCGTCGGTGGGGCGCGCGGGGTAGGTCCCCCCGCCCCGTGTACGCCCCCGGGCCCCCAGCTATTGGCCAATCCATGGCCATAGCTGGGGGCCTTGAGCGTGTACGATCACCGACGGGGGTGAAGGGCCACTACGTGGCTCATCACCAGGGGACCGTGGTCCCCGACCAAGAGGCCCCAGGGTGCGCGCCCTGGGGCCTCACCTCATCTCTGGCTGGTGCGCCACTGGTCGACCACACACCAGTGGTCGGCGATCTCGGAGTCGCGGCACTGGTCGACGCATTCCCCGCAGAAGGGGGAGTCCCCGTGCCGGGCCCTGCTGTCGACGAACCACCCGTCTTCCACGAAGGGCTGGCCGCACTTCTGGCACGCTAGCGGGGCGGTGGCGCCGGCCTCGGTGGGCTGCTCTTCCGCCGGGTCCTGGTACTGGTGGCCGAGTAGGAAACCGATGTGCGCGGCCGGGCTGCGTGCGCAGTCCGGGGCGGCGCACGGGGTGAACGGTTCGTCGGTCACTTGGGTCCCTCTTCCTGGTCGATCTCGTGTCGGTAGCGGCTGATGGTGTCGGGGTCGGCGTGCCAGAGGGCGACCGCGACGGGGTGGTCCCAGATCCGGTCCCACTGTTCGGTGAGGTAGATCTGGTGGATGGTGGCGACGTGGATGTACGCGTCCGAGCCGGTGACGGTGAGCATGGTGCCGCGGCCCCACTCGGCGAACGCGCCATCCCTGGCCGCCTGTTCGAGGACGTTTTCCAGCCGGGTCCGGGTGAAGTCCAGGGCCCTGCGGGCGCCGTGGTAGCGGCAGAACCCGACGATCATCAGGGCGGCGGCGATGTAGGCGGCCAGCACGGCGAGGGTGATCATGCGTCCTCTCCGTCCTCGATCGGGGCGAGGGCGCCGAGGGTGTGGCCGATGGTGAAGGGCGGCGTGGGGCGGCTCATGACGGGCCCCATGTCGGCGGTGAGCACGACCAGTTCGTCCACGCAGGGCATGGCGACGACGGGGCGGCCGGTGTAGGTCCAGGACCATGCGCGGCGCCACATGGCGGCGGCGTGCTCGGCGTAGATGGCGTGCGTCCAGTCGGGCCGGCGCATGGTGGTGCCCTCGCCGGTGCGGATGGACTCCAGGGCCGCGGCGTAGCCGTCCTCGAACGCGAAGAAGCGGGCGAGGTGGGCGGCGCGGCCTGCGTCGGTGGCGGAGCGCTCGATGGCGTCGAGGATCTCCACGCGGCGCTGTCGCAGGTTGGCGGCCCACTTGCTGAAGTCGGTGGCGGCCTGCGCGACGTAGGCGTCATCGATGAGCACCTCGCCGAGGGCGCCTTCCTCCTTCAGCTCCAGGAGCAGCGCGAGGGTGGGGTGCGCGACCCAGATCAGGGCCTCGGTCTCCAGCCGGGACGAGTCGCCGAGGGGGTGGACGATCGTGCCCTCGAACGCCCATGTGGGGCGGGCGATGCGGTAGTAGCCGGGGAGGACGTCCCGCGGGGCCAGGGGCCGGTGGGAGGGCGTGGCGCGGGAGAGGTGGGAGTGGGCGACGCGGATGCGGCCGAGGACGTCCAGGGGCCCGTTGACGGACGCCAGGGTGGTGGGGGTGTCGTCGGCGGCGAGGGTGTCGGCCCGGTGCCATCTCCAGTCCCAGGTGGGGATGTAGGCGGCGTGGGAGGCCGGGATGACGGGGGCCTGCCAGTACGGCTCGCGCGCCTGCGCGAGGGGCTGGAGTTCGGGTCGGCTCTCCATCTGCTGAAGAGCGGGGTAGGGGGGGAACGCGTCGTCGTCGGTGTCGTTGGAATCGGTGGTGGACGGGTTACGGCCGTTCACGATGAACTCCTTGCTGGGGGTGAAGGAACCGGTGCGCGCCGGTATGTGTGGGTTAGTCTCCCGCTTCCCAAAAGGTCCGTCTGACCACGCGTCGGAGGAGCTCTCCTCGGCTGATCTTCTGGGCTTTCGCGCGGCGGGTGAGGTCTTCGGCTTCCTCCTTGGTGAACAGGGTGGTGACGGGGGTGTCGAGTGCCTCACCCGGAGGCTTGCGGGGGTTGGGCATGCTCAAAACCTAACAGGTCTTCCCAACTCCTGCTAGGTGTTGGGCAAATGGAAACCCCCCTGTCCGGCAGCGGGCCGTGGTTGCGGCCGGACAGGGGGGTCTCACAGCTCATCGGGGGGTGATGGGCTGTGTCTCAAGTTGAACGTTATCGCCCGAGTGGCCGATTACGCCATACGGGGTCCGGTGTGTTGCCCGTGTTGTTTTCGTAGTACGGGATGCCATACCCGTATACGTAACTGTCGCGCCGCCTGCGCTTCTTGAGGTACACCCCGTCGCCCTCGGCCGAACCGGAGTCGTTCGTGTTGCCCTCGAACGCCCAGATGTAGGTGTCGTCGTACGCCTTGACGATGCCCGTGTGGGTGCCGCCGCCCTTGCCGTAGAAGACCTGCGCGCCGATCACGGGGTACTCGGTGAAGCGGCCGGCCTTCTTGAAGGCGGCCACCGCGGTGGCACAGCTGGCGGTGACGGCCCCGGACGGGAGCTTGATACCGGCCTGCCCGAAGCACCAGTTGGCCCACGTGCAGCACCACGGCTGGCCGTCCGACCACTCCAGGCCCTTCACCTGAAGGGAGTACTTCTGCCGGTTGTTCCAGTGGCCGCCCGACTTCCCTTCCTGGTAGCCGACCTGACTCTCGGCCAGCTGCAACACGCTGCGTATCTCGTACATGTGATCCCCTCTCAGGAACGGGCGCGGTCGCCGAACCAGCGCCCGCTCATCGTGCGCCCGGTGGGCTTGTCCTCGGGCTTCACCTCGGCGTCGGCCTCGGTCTTGGGTGCCTCGGTGTCGCCGGTCTGCGTGCCGGCCTGACCGGGGGCCGGGTCCGGGTCGACGTGCGGCGCGGGGTGGAACGGCCGCTCCGCCAGCCCCTTGAGCTGTTCCGCGATGCCGTCGAGCTTCGTCTCAAGGCCCTCGACCCGCTGCTCCAGCCGGTCGGCCCGCGCGGTGTCGCCGGCCTCCCGCGCTTCGGCCGCCTCCGCCTTGGCCTCCTTGATGTCCTCCCTGACCTCGGCGGCCTCGGTCTTGGCCTCTTCCACGAGCTGGCCGGTGTCCGCCGCGCCCGGGGTCTCGGTCTTCTTCGTCATCAGGGGTTCCTTTCAGCCGGTCGCGCGGCTCATCAGTACGACGATCCATCCCATGAGGGTCGCCGTGATCAGGCAGTAGGCGGTGAAGGGGAGGTGGCGTGCGGCGCGGGAGCGCCTCAGCGTCCGCCACCAGCGGCGGCGGGGTCGGGTGGTCGTAGGGGTACGTCGGTGTAAGCCGGTGTGGGCCATGCGCGTGGCTCCATTGGGGCGTAGGGATTGGGGGTGAGGGCTGTATACGAGAGGTACACGAGCACGGCCGCCGAGGAGACGCCGACGCTCGCGACCAGTACACGGCCGATCATGGCTGCGTACGGCCCGTAGACCGTGGCTTGAAAGCGCCCAGCGCCATGGCGAGGGCGTGGATTTGGTCGTGGAGCTTCTGGAAGCCCTGGGGGTCTCCGCCGTACTGGATGGCCGCCTCCACGCGCATCGTGACGAACTGCTCCAGGCTCACACCAGCGCGCTCAGCTGCAATTTCCCACCTGCCGCGCTGGATGTCCGAGAGCGGTACACGAACCGTGGACTCGCCGAGGAGAAAGCCGATGGCGTCGTCCACGGTGCCGTTGATCCCCGCGGCGATGCGCAGGAGTTGCGCGTGGTTCTGCGGGGAGACGCGGGCCGTCTTGTCATTCGTGGGGGAGGTCATGACGGGGACCGTATACCGCTCGTACACGGCCCGTCTACAGCTTTCCACAGCCCATTTGACACTTTGTCATCAAACTGCACGCATCCATCCCTGAATGGTCGCGATGAACGATCCGCCGATGTTCTCCCCCCGAAGCGAGATCGCGGTGGGCCCGGAGAGGTTGTCGAGGGTGAGGGCCGCGCCGCCCGCCAGAGCGGTGACGTTGAAGGCGCCCGCGACCGAGGAGTTGGTGCCGGCCACCACGCCGGGGATGTACGCGCCGACGCGCTGTCGGGTCGTCGCGGCGCCCGCGCCTGCCCGGAACGGGGTGAAGGGGAGGCCCGAGATGGTGACGTTGGTGGTGCCCGATCCGGCGGCGGACGCTACCGCGTAGATCTCGAACAGCCATACGTCGTCCACGCGCTTGTACCAGCCCACGTTGGTGGAGAACGTCGCCGTGCCCACGTTGTTCCAGGTGGGGGTGAACGTCGTCCACGAGGAGTACTTCGTGATCGTGCCGGTGGTGTCGACGGTGAGCTTCTCGTTCCCGTCGTTGCGGAGCTGGAGCAGGGCGCCGGTGTGGGCGAGGAGCGTGTCTACGCCGATCGCGGGCAGGGCGTCGGCCACGGCGACGTTGACCAGGGCCGTGCCGTCCGCGGTGACCCCGAACCGGGAGGTCCCGTTCACCTGGAGCTGGAAGAGGTTGCCCGTGTACCCCGCGGCCGTGTTCACCAGGAGCGCGGTCGTGGCGACCGCGTCCGGCGTGACGAGCGCGCGGCCTGCGTTGGTGACCTCGAACTTGTTGGTCCCGCCCTTGAGCGCCCGGAAGAGGCTGCCGGTGGTGGCGCCGTTCGCTTCGATGGTCAGCGACGTGTTCGCGCTCGCGGTGGTGATGAACCGGGCCTGCGCCGCGCCCTGGAGGACGAGGTACTGGTCTTCGAGGATGACCGAGGACGCGCCGCCCTTGAGATTGATCACCGCGTTCGTGGAGCCGTCCGCGGACTGGGAGTTGAACAGCGCGTAGGAGCGGGCGGTGTAGGGCGCGTCGAGGGTGGGCCCGAACACCTGGAGCGTCAGATACTCGTTCGCCGCGCCCGTGTTCCCGACCCCGGAGAGGATCGTCGAGATCTGGTTCTCCAGCGGCCGGTTGGTGGGGAGGTTGATGTACCCGAAGGTGGGTTCGGACCCCACCCGGACCTGCGGGCCGGTCGAGGGGCCGATGACCAGGACATCGCCCGATCCGTCGCCGCGGATGACGACGTCGTTGAACTCCGCCGACCCGGCGTCGTCGAGGTGCCAGCCGGACACCCCGGCCACGTAGTTGCTGCTGCTCAGGTCACCGCGGATGACGACGTCGTTGAACTCCGCCGACCCGTCGACATTGATCGTCCAGCCGGACACCCCGGCCACGTAGTCCGGCGAACGCAGCGCGGGCCGGATCAGGAAGATCCCGCCCGCCAGTTCGTCTTGGAACTCCACCCCGCGCCTCCTACCGCATGCTCATCGTGCCGTACAGGGAGACCGTGGCCCGCGACCCCGGGACGCCGTTGGTCCACTCCACGATCAGGGGTTGTGAGGGCTGGACCAGGAGCGAACTGCCCCCGGCAGTCGACCGGTTGCCCATCCATGTCTGCGCCACGATCTGGCCCGGGGAGCGGTCGCCGAGGTAGACGGTGGCCTGCGGCACGGGGGCCGCGGTGATGGCCTGATCGGTGCGCACGTTGATGCTGGTCACGGTCCAGGTGCGGAAGCTCTCCGGCTGGAGCGTGACCGTGCCGTTCCCGGACGCGTCGAGCACCACCGAGGCGGACTCGTCCAGGACCTGGACACTCACTTCGTGAGGGCCTGGATCGCGTTGGGGCCGCCGACCGCGCCGACGACCAGGAGGACGACGGTGTACATCAGATGGAGCCGCTTCTCTATGGCCGCCATCGTGGACTCCAGCTTGGTGACCGCCCGGTTCAGCTCCCCAAGGGACTTGTTCATCTGGTCGTCGGTCGTCATGGCTCCCCCTACGCGGCTGGCTCGATCAGGTGATAGGCGAATGTCGATGTGTCGGCACCGTTGGTCGAGGTGACGGTGAAGGACACCCCGGGGTTGCGGGCCGAGACGTACAGGCTTCCGGGGGTGCCGCCGGGGATCTGGGTGGTGAGCATGACCTCCGTCGCCGCGGTGACCGAGGTGTTCGCGACCACCACGGTCCCGGCCACCAGGACCGCCCGGTTCATGCGTGCGTTGGCCCCCTCCTTGATGGCGATGCCGCCGCCGAGGGTGCCCAGCGACAGGGAGGTTGCGCCGCCGCCGAAGATGCTGAAGCTCCCGTTGGACTGCCCGTTGGGCATGACGAAGTAGTCGTCCGTCTGGAGGACGTCCGGGCCGCCGCGGTAGAGGTTGACGTCGTCGAGCGTGCCGAAGGTGATGGTGTTCCCGCCGCGCAACCGCAGCGTGCCCGTGATCACCGGACTGGCGAACTCCGGGCTCCCGCCCGTCTTGATGACGGGCACGTAGGAGGGGGAGGGCATCATTCGCTCCAGTAGTCGCAGGAGACGCCGATGTCCGTGGTGCTGGTGACCGCGCAGGCCCACACTTCGTCGAGGTGGCCGATGCGCCACGGCACCACGGCGGGGATGCGCATGGCGCCCGCGGCCCCGGACTGCGCGCCGGCCTGCGTCCCGGAGATGTAGATGTCCTGCGAGAGGGCGCAGATGTACGCCTCCTTGCGGCGTGGCTCGAAGGGCAGGAGCTTGACCGCGATGGCCGTCCCGACGCCCTGCTCCGTCTTGTATCCGGCCCGGACCGCGGGGAGCTCGCGGACCTCGGCCGGCCCGCACAGCGCCACGGGGATCGGGCGTGCGGGGTCGTAGGGCTCCTCCGCCTGGACGATCTCCGACGGCTCGGGGGTGGTGTCGATGTTCATGCTGCGCCTACCTTCTTCGCTGCCCGACCGATCGGGGTGACGCTTGCTGCGGCGGACGCGGCGCCGCGGCCCGCGCTGGAGTTCGAGACGACCAGGAAGAGACCGCCGGCGACCAGCCCGATGCCGAGGACGCCGTACCCGATGCGCATCCACAGGGCGGGGGTGGTGATGGCCTCCCACACGTCGCCGAGGGCGTCCAGGCCCGAGGCTGTCTTGTCCGCCACGGTGCTGGCCGCGTCGCTCGCCGCGTCGTAGGCGTTGCCCAGCACCGTGCCCAGTCCCAGGGTCTGAATGTCGTCCAGAAGGCCCTTCATGGGCTTGCCGTCCCAGCGCAGGGCCACCCCGGCCACGTCTTCCTGGTACTTCTTCCAGCCGCCATCGGTGTAGCCCTGCCACGCGCCCCACCCCTGCTTCTTGTAGATCTCCACGGCCTTGGCGGAGTTCTGCTTCGGGTCGGCCCACGCGTCGCTGCCTCCCGCGAAGAACTCGGGCCACGCGCTGCGGCTGATCTGGAAGAGCCCGAAATGGCCCTGTTTGTACGTGTTGTAGATGAACGGGGAGCCGCCGGACTCGGCGAGACACACGGCGGTGGCCAGCTCAGCCTTGCCCTGCGGCCACGTCTCCTTGCAGACCGCGTAGATCTCCTTCACGGTCAGCCGACGCTTGTTGTTGCCGAGGTACTTGACCTTGCCGGGGTACGGGTCGCCGCCCTGGGGGATGCCGTACTTGTCCGCCACCGCGCGCCCCCGATCAGACCGCTACGCCGTAGACCGGAGTCGTCGGCATCTGCTGGGAGGCGGCCACCTCGTCGCCGACGACGCCCTCGGGGCCGGCGGCCGGGAGCGGCACGACCGAGGCCGCGCGCTTGGTGACGTTGGAGACCTGGTCGGCATGGCGCGTCGTCCAGGATGCGCCGATGACGACCAGGCCCCCGAGGCTGAAAACCGCCGGGGACTTGGTGACCAGGGCGACCAGGGAGACGAGTCCCGCGGCCGTCCAGGCGGCGATGCGCTCGCTCGACTGGATGTCCCGGTTGTTGGGCTCCAGGCTGCGGATGTCCGCCGTCGAGGGAAGCGCCATCTGGTAGGCGCCGTACGCCATCACCGACGTGGCGAGAGCGATCGAGACCTCGGTATCGGGCTTCATGATGCCCTCCTCACTTCTTGGTGCGTGGCTTGATGGGGGTGGACCAGGGGCCCGGGGCCTGCGTCGAGTTGTCCGCGGCCACCTCGACCGAGTGGACGGAGTTGGGCTTGAGCCCGGTGAAGTCGCGGTACGGCGCGTCACTCGGGGCAACCTGCTTCCCGTCGAGCTTCCAGCGGTAGCCGGTCGCGCCCTTCACGGCCGTGCACGACGCCCGGAAGCTGGTGCGGGTGATGCTGGACGCCTTCAGCCCGGTGGGCTTGGTGAGCTTCACCGCGTCCGTCTTGCCGGTGACGACCGACGACTTGCCGCCGGCCTTCCCGGTGGTACCGAACGCCCGTACGAAGAACGGGTAGCTCTTGTTCGGGGTCAGGCCCTTGGCGATGACCGTGGTGTCGTAGGAGTCGCCGATCGGCTCCTCGCCCAGATCGCTGCGGTAGAGCCGGTAGTGGAGCGCGCCGTCGACCTTGTCGAACTGCAACGTGATCGTCGAGTCCGTGTGTGCGCTGACGCGCAGGTTCGTCGGGGCCGCGAGGGTGCCGGTCCCGGTGGCCGCTTCCTCGATCACGGTCCACGGCCGGTTGACGGGAGGCTCGCCCTTGGCGGCCATGGCCGCCCGGGCGATGGTCGCCTCGGTCTTGTCCAGCGCCCTGCGGGCGAGGAATTCGCCCAGCGCGCCCGCGACCACGGACCCGTCGTACCCCATGTTGGTGAGGTACTCCACAGACTCCCGGGTCCACTCGGCGTTGTCGTCGATCGTCGTGTCCGACGTGGCGTCCGTCGAGGTGCTGCCGGTGTTGCCGGTGACCGTGCTGGAGCCGCCGGTCGTCGACAGGCCGTAGTCCGACAGATCGTCCGAGGAGTACAGGCCGTCCGACCCGGCCGGGGCGTCGGCCTCGGAGCGGGAGGACTGATACCAGCGCCACCCCACGTATGCCGCCGCCAGTGCGGCCGGGATCGCAATGTAGCGCTTCTTCACCTTGCCGACGCCCGGCACGTCGGCCTGGCCCTGGAGGAACTCGGGCACGTCACATCACCCCGTCGACGGCAACGCCGTACCCGGCGGGGATCACGGACTCGCCGAGCTCGGTCAGCCACGGGTTGGCGGCCAGCTGGCCCATGACGGGCGTGTTGGAGTACGCGCCGCCCACCAGCGGGTCCCGCGCCGTGATCGGCGTGGTCCTGCGCTCGTAGAGCTGGTTCGGCTTGTCGATGAACATCGGCTGGTGGATGAAATACGGGCTCTCGAAGCCGTAGTGCACCCGCGCGCCGTACCGGTTCGTGTAGTTGTCGCCGTCCGGGTTGCTGGAGTGGTAGGAGTTCGTGCCGCCCACGAACTTGTCCACCCCGGGGCCGGTCGGCTCCGCCCAGATCTCGTGCGGGAAGTCGACCACCCGCTCCAGGAACATCGACCCGGCGACACCGACCGGATAGCCGCGGCTGTACGGCTCGGTGTCGTCACCTACCGCGTGCGCCCCGGAGAACGAGCCGCCGTAGGGACTGCCCGCGATGGCGCCGCGCGCCGCCGCCGCATAGGACGTGTCGACCTGCGCGTTGTGCGGGTCGGACGCGGCCCAGCTCGGCGCGTACCCGGCCGGGGTGCCGCCGCCGCCGACCGGCACCATCGCGGCATCGGGCGCGTTCCAGCCCAGTCCCGGCTGTCCGGCCACGATCGCGCGCTCGATGCCGTCCTCGATCGTGAGGCCGGCGTACTGCACGCCCGTGTCGCCGGGCACGGTGATCTCCTGCGCGCGGTAGTCCGGAACGCCCTCGGGCCCGGACGGGGCCGAGTGCGCCGCGTCCGGCTCCCCCGGGCTCAGGCTCGGGTCCTGGGGCGCCTTCATCCGCAGGATGTTGCCGCTGTACGTCATGGCCGGCCCCTTCAGCTCAGGGTGCGCCGGGTCCAGGCGAGCATCGCGTTACCCACCGCCATGCCCACCGCCAGACCGGCGCCGAAGATCACTGCCTGTGTGAGTCCCTTGGACATCTGCCGTCACCTCTTGGGGGAGGCCATGGCGGTGGCCAGGGAGCCGCGGAAGAGATTGGAGATCGCGTCGATCACCTTCGCGGTCTGGCGCCCGGGGAGAACCAGCGTGGTGGCCATGCCGATCCCGATGATCCCCATGGCCACCTTTTCGGCGGTCGTCATGTCGATTTACCTCTCGTCGAACCAGCGGAGAGCACTCTCCGCCGGGGATGGAACCGTGGGGTCTACGCGCGCGAACACCACGGTCACGAGCGCGAGATAGGCCACCCACGTGGCTGCGGAGCCGACCGCCCTCTCGGCCCCGGAGAAGAGCAGCGCCGCCATGGCGGTGGCGACGGGGACCTTCCAGTCCATGGCGCGGTCGTTGAAGACGACCCGGTTGGCGAGCGTGATCCCGCCGATGGCGAGGATCGGGCCGGTCGACTGAGCCATCAGGCCCACCCCCTGTAGCGGCGCAGCTCGTACCCGCCGGTGTTGGCCATCAGGTTGTCGAGGGTGTCGCGCTGGACGTTGCGCCGGCTGTTCTGCTGGCCGATGCCGTTGGTGCCGTCCAGGCAGATCACCATGTGCTTGCCGTTCACGGCGATGTCACCCATGCGCGGCGTGGAGACCTTCACCCACTGCCCGGATTGCAGGTAGTCGCCGGTCGTCGAGCCGCCCGGAGGCTCCACCCCGATGTCCAGGAGCGACTTGCCCACGAAGCTGGCGCAGTCACTGTGTCCCTTGGCCCACCGCGCATCCTGCGAGTACGTCTCGGACGCGTGGGTCTGAGCCGCCGCCAGGAAGGTGACCGGCCGCTGGAAGCTCTTGGGGACCTTGTTCTTGCGGTAGACGCCCTTCCACGGCGTCGACCCGTACCCGCCGGGCACATAGTCCGGGTCGAGGTCACCGCGGGCCGTGAGCGTCTTGCCCGAGGTCGACACCGCTGGCGGCGCGCCGCTGGTGATGTCTTTGAGGGCCTGGACGGGCGAGACGCCCCGCAGGGCGGCGTACAGCAGCACGCCGCCCCCCGCCGCGATGGCGAGGTGCATGCTGCTGATCTGTCCGCCGCCAACCATCCGTCAGCCCAGCTTCGGAAGGAGCTTCTTCGCGACGACGACGCCGATGATCAGGTAGACCACCTTGCCCGCGTCCGGCATGAGAATGCCCATGATCATGTCCTCTCTGGAGTGAGAAACCTACGGAGCCGTAGGTTCAGCGACCGCCCGTGAGCTGGCGCGGGTCGTCGTTGACCGGCGAGAAGTAGTTCTTCGTGATGGCGAGCGTGTGAGCGCCCGCCCCGCCGATCGTGCCGATGAGCTGCACCGCCGTGGACGGGGTGATCGGCTGGTAGCGGAAGCCGTTCTCGGCACCCGGCTGGAGCCCGAAGTCGTCCAGCCAGTGGAGGACATACACCCCGTCCGGCTTGACGTTGGTCGCGGTCACCGACTCGGCCGTGGCGTTGGTCCCCCAGTCCTCGGACATGAGGTGCTCCCACGTGATGGGGGAGCGGGAGAACACCTTGACCTTGTCCATCTCCATCTCGAAGAGGGTCGGGAAGTCGGTCTCGCCGACCGCGCGGGAGCCCGTGTTGTCGCGCAGCTCGAAGATGAGCACGCGCAGGAGACCGCCGAAGGTGGCCATGCGCTGGTTGTAGGCGCCGGCCGAGAGCTGGATCGTCTCCACGTCGGTGTACAGGAGGCTCCCGACGCCGTTCGGGGTCGGGGAGACCCCGTTGCCCTTGTAGTCGCGGTTGTCCGAGGTGGCCCAACCGTGCTGCTGGATCTGCACGTTGATGGACGCCGCGTTCGTCGGGGCCACGCTGTACACCGAGGCGATGGTGTTCAGCGTGATCTTGAGCTTGAACGTGGCGGAGGCGTTGCGGTTGGGCAGGGCGCCCAGCGCGTCGCGGCGGCGGACCTGGATCGGCACGCGCAGGGTGAACCGGTACGAGCCGCCGGTGGCGCCGGCGCCGGTCGTCACGGTGTAGACACCGTTGGCCTTCGCGTCGCTGTTGTAGACGAAACCGCCGAAACGGTTCAGAACGTACAACTTCCAGCCGTCGAGCGGGCCGAGGATCTGCTTGCCGCCGATGTCCTCGACGATGATCGACTGGAGGACGTTGAACGGCCCGTCCGCGTTGAACGCGGTCGCCGCCGCGTTGGCCGCGGTGGTCGCGGTAACGCGGATGATGGCGCCCGCGAGATAGCCGTCGACCTGGAACTCGTACGGGTTCAGGGCCTGCGTCGCGGTGGTCTGCGTCGCGGTCTGCGTGTAGACCTCGGATTCGAGGGTGCGCGTTCCGGTGACGAACGGGCGGGCCGCGACGACTTGCTGCTGACCCTTCCCGCCCTTGGCGGAGCCCTTGGCCGGGGCCTCGGTCGCCATTGCGGTCATGGAGTACCTCCTTGGGGATGCCCGCGGGGGGCACTTTGTTCAGACGGTAAACCTATTCGGTTGCCTGAGGCAACCATTTGACAAAGTCAAGGGCCGACGACGCACATCGACCGGTCACTCCGCCGGATGTAGAGCCAGTGGAACTTCGGCAGGTGCTCAACCACGCTCATCACCAACTCGGGGTCCACGCCGCCGATCTCGGCGAACCTCTCCCGGTTGCGCTTGTCCGGGTCGTGGGCCAGGAACAGGTGTTCCGCCATGTCGTACATCTCCAGCGGCACCATGGCCGGCCTCTGCGTCGCCGCCCACAGACCGGTCCCGATCGAGCGCCCCTTCGTCCAGATCCTCACCAGCGCCGGACCCATTTTCATCTCGCGCACCAGCGACACCGCTTCGTCGTCGCAGATGATGCAGTCGCCCTTGACGTACAGCTGACGGTGGAGGCCCAGGAAGATGTCCCGGTGCCTCTCCTCGTCCGCCTCCGGGTTGTTCGTGTGATGCGGCCACACCACCCACCCGAGCGGCCTCTTCCCCACCACGGGCGGCGGCGGGAAGGTGAGCGTGCGCTTCCAGGTGTCCTTGTGCGCCGCCAGGAACTCCCCCACCGTCTTGTCCCGCGGCTTCATGACCGTGAGGTAGCCGGGGAGATCCTCGCGCACGCTCTTGGCCAGAAGCGGCAGCATCAGGTACGTCTTACCGGACCCCGTAGGCCCGATAAAGGACACGTGTTCGCCCGGCCGGTACTTCCACACGCGGGCGATGAACGTCTGCCGGTCGATGAGCTGAACGCTCTTCTGAGGCGCCGCCGGACGCGGCCTAGTCCGTGGCATCGCTGGGCCCCTCGTCGGGGGCCGTGAGTTCCTCGACCTGCCGCTCCAGCTCGGCCACCCGGTTCAGCGCGATATCCCGCTCACGCCGCAGCCCCATCACCTGCGCCTCGGAGAGGATCAGGGCCTCTTGCGTCTTGGCCGCGCGGTCGCGCGCCGCGTCGAACGCGTCCTGTGCCGTGATCTCAGACTGCTGCTGCATAGCCGTGCTCCCCCCCGTCGGCCTGGACCACGTCGTCGTCCGACTCGTCCTCGGCGGCCTTGGCCTCGGCCCTGCGCCGCTCTTCCTCCGCGAACCGGCGCCATTCCTCGGCCTCGGCCGCCATCTGCGCCCCGCGCTGGGCAAGGATCTTTTCGATCTCGGTCCGCGACCGGGCGCCGACCATGCGGGCGATGTTCTCCGGGATCAGGCCGTGGTTGTGGCCGAACTGGGCGAGGGTGAGGGCACCGAGGCCGACCACCCCGGTGAGGGGGCCGACCACCGCGGCTTTCTCGATGGCGGCGGCAACCTGCGGGTACTCCATGGCCAGTTCGCCGAACACTCCTGCCCACGGCCCGACCAGCTCGCTCGCGCAGTACCCGTCCACGGGGTCGACCATCGACCACACGGCCGCGAAGGGCTGGAGCACCCCGGCCACGCTCTTGACGTAGCTGGCCTGCCGGTCGGCCTCCGCCTTCCCGGCCGCCGACGCGGGGCGCGGCTCCTGCGGCCCCTTCGAGTCGCGCCGGCGCTTGCGGAAGTAGCCCGACTTGGTGATAGAGGGGGTCCCGTCAGACTTGGTGGAGTGGATCTCCGGGTCGAAGATCTCGCCCGCCTTGTCGATCTCGCTCACAGCATTGCCTCCGGGTTGACGTAGGTGGCCGGGTCCGCCAGGGAGAAGCCCTCATCGTACAGATGTTCGTTTTCGTCGAGGAAATAGCGCATCTCCCCGAGCGTCGGAATCCCCACGACGCACATGTACGCGCACTCGTCCTCGCGCCGCTGGTACCGGACCGCCTCCGCCTTGGACTCGTACGGCCGCGTGTCGCAGTCACCCTTGTCCAGGTGGATAGCCACCCACTTCCCCACGAGATCGGCGCCGTGCACGGCGTTCATCAGGGAGAGGTGCTCGTGCGCACGCTGGGCACGGGCGAACGACTGGATCGGGTCAGCGGCCACCGGCCACCGCCTTGCTCCGCCGGTCGCCACCGCGCGAGCGGATCTCGGCGCCGGCCTCCCGCAGGAGAGCCAGAGTCAGGCCGTAGGAGAGCTGGTAGCCCTGGGCGAGGGCGCGCACCGGGCGCCGCCCCACCTCGTACTCGTGCTTCAGCTCCTCGCGCAGGTTCTCCCGCGCGTCCCCCTTGATCCGTGCCCTCATGAGCGGGCCCCCCTCGCGACGATCAGGGCGACCACGGCGACCAGAAGGCCGGTCACGGCCACGCTGGTGAGCGCGATGTTCAGGGTGGCCTGCGTTTCCGCGGCCTCACCGATGCGGCGGGAGGTCTCCCGTACGTCCTGCACCGTTTCATGCACGGGCAAGATTTTAGTGTCGAAGATTTTCCTCATGAAAAAAATGTACTCGCATCTATACGCGTAGAGCAACGCGTTGTAGACGCAATGTTGAACGGAATGAGTGAATGTCCCGGGTTCGGTGTATGGTGCCGTACATGGCTGTGACCCCACCGATCAGCCTCGCACGGGCCGTAACCCCGTGCGGGACCCCGGTGGGGCCACACTCGGCACCGAACCGTTAGCTGCGGGGATGTGGTAGCCGAGAGAAAAACGCGAAAAGACCTCGATCGGCTACGCGCCCCACGGTTGGCGCACTCCAGAGAGTAGCACGGTCGAGAGAAGTCGACATTTTTCTCCTCGGTCTTCTACAGACTTTCTCCACATGCGGATGGTTGCGGTGTGACCTGCGGTATTTTTCGCGACACGCTTAGGAAACATCCGTCGCGATAAATCGCCCGTAGGTACGCAAAACCGCAGGTCAGACGGCCTGTACCGAAAAAAGCGGGCCGCGAACGGAGAAAAATATCGTGACTCAGACCACAGTCGCACCCAAGTACCTGACTGTCGCAGAAGTCGCAGCCAACCTGCGCGTCGCCCGCATGACCGTCTACCGGCTGATCAAGAGCGGCCAGCTCTACGCCATCCGGCTGAACGCGAAGACCATCAGGATCCCCACCGAGGCGTACGACGACTACATGGCCGGCCTCAACAGCGCCGCCACCGCCAGCCGCCCCGACGACTCCCGCACCCCCGGCCCCGGCCAGCTCGGAATTTCCGCGTGACCGCCGACCCGGCGTCGGGACTTTCCGACCTGGAGCACGCCGAAGCTATCGCTGACCAATTTGAGCGCGCGTCTCTCGTCACCGAAGAAGCCGTGCTGCTCCGCGGCTGTCTCCTCGCGCTCATCGCCATTGGCCGGCACCTGTACGCCTCGGGGGACCCCACGTGACGGCCCTTCTCGAAATTTCCGCGCACACGATCGGCGGACCCGACACGTACCCCCGCAACTGGGGGCCCAGCGTCGTCCACGTGGACGACCTCGACCAGCTCACGCACATCTACACGTCGCTCACCTCGGACGTCACCGCGGCGTTGGAGCTCCGGTGCGAACTCACCGACTGGCTCTTCCTCGGCGGTGACTGGTCCAGCGCCCACGCTTCCCTGTACGACGTCAACGGATGGACCATCGGCCGGCGCCCCGCGCTCATCTACACGCGCCCGTACGCGATTGCCTCCGTGACGCCGTTCTACCTGCCCAAGGAAGACATGGTCTTCAACCTACTGACCAGAACCGTTTGACCGGGGGTCGGCGCCCTCCCTCCACGGACGCGCCGGCCCCCACCACCACCCGTTCCCGGTGCGAAGGATGTCCGGGCGCCGACTCACCCTCGGTGTACCGCCGTTAGAGGGCGCGCCGCTCAGCCATCCCGTATGTGCGGTATCAGGTGAGACTCCCGCACGAAGGTAGGGTACCCCGGGTGCAATGGGGTTCTACCTGATCCCTGGGATTGCACTCGGTTTCGGCCGGCGGGTAGTAGCGCCTGGGGGTGCGCATAGTCTTTCAGCTGCGGAGCAGATGAGAGACTTCCCCCGGAGGGGGAATCCGCCTCCCCCCTCCGGGGTGAGGCGGCGCACGAGCTTCTGGTGGGTACGGTCGCGTAGCGACCGCGCGTCGCGCTTCCGGAGGAAGCCGCGCGC
>JABFXD010000247.1 GCA_013361925.1 Streptomyces sp.
CCGGCGCGGACTGCGCAAGCTCGAACAGGCCGAGAAGGAGGAGGGAGTCTCCGTCGGCGTGCGCTCCGTCCTCGTCCTGCTGCGTCGCTACGGGCCCATGACCGTGCCTCAGATGGCCCGGATCATGGCGCTGACCCGGCAGTTCGTGCAGCGCATGGTCAACGACGCGGCGGCCGGGGACTGGGTCGAGGTCACGCCGAACCCCGCGCATCAGCGGTCCTCGCTGATCCGGATCACGGCCGGGGGCGAGGCGGTGATCGACGCGATCCTCGCGCGCGAACACGCCCTGAACCGGCAGGTCGGCGGGGAGCTGACCGACGCCGAGCTGCGGGCGTGCCGACGCGTCCTCAAGGAGATGCTGCGGACGTTCGACGAGGTGGACGTCGACTGACGGTGAGGTTCGGCGATGGCATCACCCGGGGCCTGACCTCTGGCCTGACCTACTTCCCCATGACCAGACCGTCCTTCGCCGCGCCCCGACTCAGCACCACGTCCCGGATGCGGTCGCGCACGCCGGCCAGCTCGGCGCCCTCCGCGATCGCCTGGTTGAGGTTCACCACCCGTCCGGCGTCGATGTCGAACAGCTGCGGAACGAACTCGGCCTTCCGCACCTCCCAGCGGCCCCCGGGTCTCGCGGGCGGGGCGAAGGTGAAGCGGCCGATCGTGGACTGGTTGCCGCGCGGGTCCTGGGCGCCCTCGTAGTTGAACATCTCGCCGGCGACCTGGTCGCCCATGCCGTAGATCACCCAGGTGCCGTTGACCTTCTCGTACGCCTGCGGGATGTGGGCGTGGGTGCCGAGGATCAGGTCGATGTCGGGGCGGTCGCCGGTGCGGGCGGCGGTGAGCGAGCCGGCCAGGGCGAGCTGGCGATCATCGGGGGCGTCCTGCCATTCCGTGCCCCAGTGCACGGAGACCACGACGACGTCGGCGCCCGCCTTCCGGGCGGCCCGGGCGTCGCCGATGATCCTGTTCTCGTCGATGAGGTTGACGGCCCACGGCTCACCGGCGGGCAGCGGGTAGCCGTTCGTGTCGTAGGTGTAGGAGAGGTGGGCGACCTTCGCGGCGCCCGCGCGCAGGATCGTGACGGTGCGCGCCTCACCCTCGGTGCGGGCGGTTCCGGCGTGCCGTACGCCTTCACGGTCGAGGGCGTCGAGGGTGCGGCGGATCCCGTCGGCGCCGTCGTCGAGGCTGTGGTTGGAGGCGGTGGAGCAGCCGTCGTAGCCGGTGGCGGCGAGGCCCTGGGCGACTTCGGGCGGGGACTTGAAGGCGGGATAGCCGGTGTAGTCGCCGTTCGCCCCGTAGACGGTCTCCATGTGACACAGCGCCAGATCGGCGCGGGAGACGACCGGTCGGACCCCGGAGAGCATCGGGCGGAAGTCGTAGCCGGCGCCGCCCGCGTCGAACTGGGCGCGGTCGATGATGGAACTGTGCGGCAGGACGTCGCCGGAGGCGACGAGCGTGAACCCGCGGGCGGCGGCCGGGGCCGGGTGGCCGCTGCGGGCGGGTCGGTCGGGTTTCTCGTGATCCTGGGCCTGACAGGCGGCGCCCGCGGCCAGGAGTGCGGTCATGGCCAGGGCCACTTGGCGACTGCGTGCAATCATCAGTTCACCCCACTGTGATCATATTTACGTACGAATAGGTACGAAGATGACCACGCCCGCAAACGGTCCGGGCGCCTTCATTCGCCCGATGGGCTTGGGCATTCGCCCGATGAGCGAGGCGGAACGAACCGTTCGTCGTACCGTTCGCCGACGCGATCGACCGCCCGCCGCAGATCCGCGCGCACGCCCTGTCCCTCGCCCACGCCCTGCGATGCCATACGGCCATGACGGCCGGAATCACGCTCACGAACGGGACGACCGCCGAGCACGAGCTCGCCGCACTGCAGCGGGAGCACGGCCGGCCTCTCTTCGCGCTGCTCCTCCGGCTGTGCGACGGGGACCGGCAGCGGGCGGAGGATCTCGTCCAGGAGACCCTCGTACGGGCCTGGCAGCACCCCGAGGCGCTGCGCGCCGACGACTTCGACTCCGTACGGCCCTGGCTGCTGACCGTGGGACGGCGCCTCGCGATCGACGCGCGGCGGGCCCGGCAGGCGCGGCCGGCGGAGGTCGGGGACGCGATCCTGGAGAACGCGCGGGTGTGCGCCGATCACGCCGAGCGGGCCGCCGCGACCCTCGATGTGCGCGAGGCTGTGAAGACACTCACTCCGGAGCACCGTGAAGTCCTGGTGCTCGTGTACTTCCAGGGGGCGAGTGTGGCGGAAGCCGCGGAAACCCTCGGCATTCCTCCCGGTACCGTGAAGTCCCGCGCGTACTACGCGCTGCGCGCCCTGCGCCGGGTCCTTCCGGGTTATGCGGCCGACCTGCGATGAAACTCATGGTGAAGCAAAGCCTTCGCAAAGCGCCTTGCTGAGGACCATGGTTGAGTAATCGGCTGTCTTCATCCGTGTTCCCGACTGGGAGCCCGGCGACGGGCGACGCGCACGCACCGGAGGAAGGCAGGAAGGGATGCTGCACAGAGGTCAAGAGAGCACGGACGGCGCCGGTGGCGGTGAACTCACCGTTCCCATGGCCTGGTTGTACGCCGAGTACATCGCCGACGAGCTGCTGCGGACCGGCGATCTCATGCCGCCGACGTCCTTCGAGTTCCGCGCCGGGCGCGACGCCCTGGCGCTGACCATCTTCCTGTCCGACACCGACGGGGAGCTGTCCGGCATCCGGGTCGTCTCCCAGCTGGAGACCTGGCTGTCACTGACGGCGTACGACCAGCCCTGGCAGGACTGGGTCCGTGACCGCATGGCGCGGCTCACCGCCGAGGCCGTCGACGCCGGCGGGCCCGCACCCGACCTGGACCTCGCGGAGGCGGCCTGGCGCTGGCTCCAGGAGACCGAGCTCCTCGCCCCCGACCTCAACGCGGTGCCGGGCGGCGGCCCGGTGATCGGCGAGGACGAGGGCCCGAAGGTATGGACCCCGGCCTGGCAGCTCGGGCTGCCACTGGGGCACCTCGCCATCCACCTCTTCTAGTCCGTCGCCGGCCCGCGGAGACCTGGTCCCGAACTTTTCTCGAACGGGACCAATCCTCGTGCCCGACCGCTCCGAATCCCTTGGTTGCGATTCTGTGTGGGGCTTGAGTGATTCGGCGGTCCGGTGCGTACCGGTGGGAGCAAGGAGTAACCCCACCCGCACCCAACGGCACGAGGATTCCCCATGAGGTCCCAGGAGAGGCATCGCGACGTCGCCGCGTACGCGCTCGGCGTGCTGGACGAGGCGGACGCGTTCCGTTTTGAGGACCACCTCATGGAATGCCCGAGGTGCGCCGCGCATGTCACCGAATTCGGCCCGATCACCCGGCAGCTGCTGCTGTACCGGCGTTCCACGCCGCAGTTCGTGCACCCGATGACCAAGCCGGGCCCCCGGCTGCTCGACCGGCTGCTCTCCGAGGTCGGGGCGCGGCACCGGGCCGGGCGCCGGCGCTTTCTCTGCGCGGTGGCGGCCACCGTCGCCTTCGCGGTGGCGGGGCCCGGACTCGTGGTCCTCGCGGGCGGCGGCGAGGGCACCCTGCGGATCGACGCGACCGACGCACGGTCCGGCGTCTGGGCGCAGGTCACCGCCGAGGACTACACCTCGGGCAGCCAGCTGGAGCTCAAGGTGAAGGACGGTGCGGGTCCCCGCACCTGTCGTCTGGTCATCATCGGCACGGACGGCTCCGAGGAGACGGTCACCACCTGGAACGTCCCCCGCCACGACGCTCGCGAACTCACCATGCAGGGCTCCTCGTCGCTCCACCCCGACCAGATCGCCCGCTACGAGGTGCGCTCCTCGGACAACGAACACCTGGTGACGCTCAAGTCCCCCTGAATCCGGTCGAACGCGGGACCCGCCTCCCGCGTCTCAGGAGCGACACCTTCGGTCCTGGGGGAACACATGCGGGCACACATCGCACGAACTGTCGCCGTTCTCATACCCATTGCCCTGTTCACGGCCGGCTGCGGCAGCGAGCGGGCCGACGGCGCCCGGTCCACCACGTCGAAGGACCGGGCCCGCGAGGTGGCCGCCGCGTGGGACGGTTCACGGGCCGCGGAGGTGTGGCGCGCGGGCTACTACCCGCTGGCGGACGTCGTCCAACTCCCGGAGCACGCCTTCCACAGCGACGACGACAAGAGCGCGTACGCCGCCGAGAACTACGTCCTGGACGCCGAACTGCCCGCCGCCTCTCCGAAGAAGGGCAAGGTCGAGTGGGAGAGCGGGAGTTCGCTCAGCCTGCCCTTGATGGACGCGCGGAAGGCGTACGACAGTGTCGCCCGTGGTGGCGACGACGGACCGCATCTGACCGTGACCGCGGTGAAGCTCGGCAGGACGACCCTCGTCACCAGCCGCGGGCCGGCCACCGTACCGGCGTGGCTGTTCACCCTGGACGGGTACGACACCCCGCTCAAGCGGGTCGCCCTGGAACCGTCGGTCCTGCCCGGCTCGCCGATCGAACCGCTCGAAAACGCCACGGACGACCTGATGGAACTCCAGCAGCTCGTAGCCGTCGGCCGCGACGGCCTGACCGTCACGGTCCTCGCGGGGCATGGCGCCTGCGACGACGGAGCCGACGTACAGGTGCGGGAGACGGCCGGCAGCGTGGTGCTGTCGGCGTCGGTCCTCGGGGCGACCGACGGCGACTGCACGGCTCAACTGCTGTTCCAGAAGGTCACGGTGAAGCTGAAGCGGGAACTCGGCGACCGGGTCCTCCTGGACGCCTTCACGGGAGCGCCGGTCGCTCAGCGCCGCATCCCTACTTGAGCAGCCGCGACATCCTGCGGTCCGCCAGCGGTTTGCCGCCCGTCTGGCAGGTCGGGCAGTACTGGAGCGAGGAGTCGCTGAAGGAGACCTCGCGGATGGTGTCTCCGCAGACCGGGCAGGGCTCGCCGGTGCGGCCGTGGACGCGCAGGCCGCTCTTCTTCTCCGCCTTGAGCCGCCCGGCCGCCACTCCG
>JABFXD010000761.1 GCA_013361925.1 Streptomyces sp.
ACCACCGACTTCAACGGCGGCGCGGACGGCGCCTTCGACCTCGCGCTCCAGACCGACGGCAGGATCGTCGCCGTCGGCCAGGCCAACACCGACTTCGCCCTCGCCCGCTACACCACCGGCGGCGCCCTGGACACCGGCTTCGGCACCGGCGGGAAGACCACCACCGACATGGGCTTCGGCTACTTCGACGAGGCACACGCCGTCGCCGTCCAGCCCGACGGAAAGATCGTCGCGTACGGCAACTGGGGCGACGCCGGTGCCCTCGCCCGCTACCTCGGCGGCACCGCCACCCCGCCCCCGCCCGGCGTCGACCTGTCGGTCACCAAGACCGGTACCGGCACGGTGAGCATCGGCGACCGGGCCACCTACACGGTGACCGTCACCAACACCAGCACCACCACGAGCGCCACCGGCGTGACCCTCACCGACACCCTCACCGGCCCCGCCGCCACCGTCATCTCGGCGACCGCTTCCCAGGGCACCTGCACGACCGCCGTCTCCTGTGCCCTCGGCACCCTCGCCCCCGGCGCCAAGGCCACCGTGACCGTCGTCGCCGAACCCCGCGCCACCGGCACCCTCACCGACAAGGCCACGGTCACCGCCGCCCAGACCGACCCGGCGACCGCGAACAACACCGCCACGGCGACCACCACCGTCAACAACGCCCGCGGCTGCACCCGCATCGGCACCAGCGGCAACGACACCCTCACCGGGACCTACGGCACCGACGTGATCTGCGGCCTCGGCGGCGACGACACCATCGACGCGAGCTACGGCAGCGACACCGCGTACGGCAACTACGGCAACGACCGGGTGGACGGCGGCTTCAACGACGACACCCTCAACGGCGGCCCCGGCAACGACAACCTGATCGGCAACTACGGCAACGACCGCCTGAACACCGTCGACAGCGTCTCCGGCAACGACACCGCCAACGGCGGCTTCGGCACCGACACCTGCACGACGGACACCGGCGACACCCGCCTCAGCTGCCCGTAGGGGTCACCACGCCCATGGCCGGGCAGCCGCCTTTCGGTGGCCGCCCGGCCCCGACGTCACCCGTTGACCCCGGAGTAGTGCCTGAGGCTCCACCGCCACAGCCACCGCGCCCCCAGATACGCCAGCACCCCCAGCAGCGGGGACACCGCCGCCAGCCAGTAGGGGGCGCCGGTGTCATGGCCGTGGCCGGTCAGGACGGCGACCGGGAAGTACGCGACGAACGCGAGCGGAAGACCGTACGTCAGGAAGCCGCCCACCGCCTGGGGGAGCACGTTGAGCGGGTAGCTGCCGAACGTGCCGAGGAGCTCCTCCAGCCAGTAGCTCCAGTAGTCGGCGGCCGGGAAGCGCAGCGACGCGCTCGCCACCGCCGTGAAGAGGGCGGCCTCCAGGAACAGGCCGCCGATGACCGCGGCGATCAGATAGCCGATCCGGCCCGGCGTCCAGTCCAGCTCGCTGCGGCTGAGGGCGCCGATCATCAGGCCCACCGCGACCGTCAGGTCGCCGATCGCGTTGGTGGGGAAGAAGGCCAGCTGGAGCTGGCGGTGCACCGGCATCGGGCGCAGCAGATAGGTGTCGACCTTGCCTTCCTGGATCTGCCGTCCGGCGCCGTGCACCCGGCCCAGGAAGAGGACGAACAGGCCGTGCGCCAGCATCCGGGTCGCCGGGATCAGCAGGACCTCCGAGCTGTCCCAGCCGCCCATCCCGGTGAACCGGGCCAGCAGCACGGTCGCGAACACGATCACCGACACCTGCCAGATCGCGCCGATCGCGATCATCAGCAGGAACTCGGTGCGGTACTCCAGCTGGGCACGGAAGTTGAGCAGCGTGACGCGCCACATGATCCGTAGGGAATGCACCGTCAGCCTCCCTGGGACATGACGCGGAGGGCGGCCCGCCGCCACAGGAACCGGGTGAACACATGCAGCGCCGCCACCCAGGCGGCCTGCACGGCGAGTTGGAGGCCCGCGTCCGACAGCGGGATGCGGCCGATGTACAGGGACAGCGGCACGTTGAGCGTCGCCTGGAAGGGCAGGAAGGCGCTCAGGGTGACGAACCAGTCGGGGAAGAACCACAGGGGCGCGTACACCCCGGACAGCAGGTTCTGCGCGAAGATCAGGATCAGCATCGCCGCGTTGTTGCGGACCGTCCAGAAACACAGCTGGTCGAGGACGAGCAGCACGTAGTACAGGACCAGCTGGCCGAGCAGCAGGCTCAGCACGAACACCCCGGCCGTCGCTGCCGACCTGGGCGGATCGATCACCCCCGCCGCGAGACACACCGTGTATCCGGCCAGCGCCCAGGCGAACCCGTACAGCTTCTCGCCGCACGCGCGCAGGGCGTGGTAGCGCTGTGGCGGAAGCGGGCGCAGGTACCAGTAGACGATCGTGCCGAAGTGCATGTGCTGGAGCACGGTGTCCCGGCCCGCGTACTGGTCCAACTCCCGCATCCGGGAGGCCAGTACGGCCAGCACGGCGTACGTCACCGCCTGGTCGCGGCTGAGTCCGGCGGTGGTGCCGGTGTTGGCGTACAGGCCGTGCCACAGCGACGCCACCAGCACCACCTGCACGGTGAGCCGGAGCAGGACGGCGGTCATCCGGGGCGGGGTGTGCAGCTCGCCGAGCGGGGTGACGCGGGCGGCGCGCCAGGCGTGGAGCACGGCCATCAGGCCACCTCGGCGTCGATGTAGGCGGCCCGCATCACGTCCTCGAGGTCGGCCTCGTCGATGGCGACGCCCGTCACCTCGTACCGCTCGATGACCGCCTTCAACGCCTGGTGCACGGTCGGGGAGTCGGGTCCCGAGGGCCCGAAGACCACCTCGGGGCCGTTGTGCCGCAGCACCTCGATGCCCGGCAGCGCCCGGACCTCCGTGTGCGCGTCGGCGAGCGTCGCCCGCACCTGCCAGGTCGAGCCGAACCTGCGGCGGATCTCGTCGAGGGTGCCGTCCAGGACGAGCCGCCCGTGGTTGACGAGGACGACCCGCTCGGCCAGCCGCTCGACCTCGGTCATGTCATGGGTGGTGAGCAGGACGGTTCGGCCGCGCTCGGTCACCTGGTGGCGCAGGAACTCCCGCACCTGCTCCTTCACCACCACGTCCATGCCGATGGTGGGCTCGTCGAGGAAGACGACCGGCGGGTCGTGGAGGAGAGCGGCGGCCAGGTCGCTGCGCACCCGCTGGCCGAGGGAGAGGTGGCGCACCCGGGTGTCCCAGAAGGAGGACAGGTCGAGCAGCTCGTCGAACTCCTGGAGTCGGACGGCGTGTTCGGCCTTCGGCACGTCGTAGATGTCCCGCAGGATCGCGAACGACTCACGCACCGGAAGGTCCCACCACAGCTGGGTGCGCTGCCCGAACACCGCGCCGATGTTCCGGGCGTTGCGCTCCCGTTCCTCGTACGGGACGACGCCCGCGACCCGGGCCCGGCCGGACGTGGGGGTGAGGATGCCGGTGAGGATCTTGATGGTGGTGGACTTGCCGGCGCCGTTCGGACCGAGCAGGGCCAGGAGTTCGCCGGGGGCGACGTCGAAGCTGATGTCGGTGACGGCGTGCTTGGCGACGCGCTCCGGGTTCACCAGGGAGCGGAGCGCTCCCGTGAAGCCCGGGCGGCGCACGGTGGTGTGGAAGGTGCGGGACAGTCCGCGGACCTCGATGCTGGCATCCAAGTGGCATCAACTCCTCTGGGGCAAAAAGAAGTTGCGGCTGGTCGGCAGAGGTGCCGACCAGCCGCGGACGACGTTCCGACGGTGTCGGAAAGTCGATCAATTGGTCAATCGATTAATGACCTTCTTACCGGCCGGGCCTACTCGGCGGCCGAGAACACGAACGAGAACTCGGCGGGCCGGGCCGTCAGTTGGTACTGCGGCAGCGGGCCGGGGCCGCACGACTGCGTACCGACGCCCTGCTGGCCGTGGTCGAGGTTGACCCACACCGTGTCCCCGGCCGTCAGGTCGGTCAGGTGCGTGGCCGCCTCCAGCTGCTCGTTCGTCCAGCGGCGGGCGCTGAACGCGAACTCCGGGTCGCCCTCGATCCGCAGGCCGCCGAGCTCCGCCCAACGGACGTCGCCCCGGGCGCCGTTCTCCTGCGGACGCAGATACGGCGTCTGGAGGCCGTCCACGGTCGACGTCCACCGGCCGACCCTCGACGCCGCCCTGGTGTCGGGGTACGCCTCGCCGGGTCCGCCGCCGAACCACGTCACCGCGTCGGCCTCGGCGAGCCCGAGCCGGATGCCCAGGCGCGGCAGCGGCACCTGCCAGTCGCCCTCGGGCGCCACCGACACCGTCAGCTTCAGCCGGCTGCCGTCGGAGGTCCACCGGTACACGGTGGCCAGGCCCACCTCACGGGCGGCCGGGGCCACCCGGGTCCGCACCGTCAGCGCGTCGTCGGTGAGTTCGACCGTGTCGAGGCGGTGCCGCATCCGGTGCAGGCCCAGCGTCCGCCACAGCGACGAGTACTGGATGCCCGACTTCCACTCGGTGCCCTCGTCGTTGTCCGTGGGCGCCCGCCACACGTCGAGCCGCAGTCCCTCGACCGACACCCCGCCGATCGACCGCAGCGCGCCGGTACGGGCGTCGAACGCGGCCGGACCGAGCGTGATCCGCCGCTCCGCGCGCACGGGCCCGTCGGTGGCCGCCACGGACGGCACCGCCCGTACCGCGCCCGGGAACTGACCCCACGCCACCTCGTGCCCGCGCTCGCCCCACGCCGTGTCGGCGGCGAGCGTCGCCCGCACGGTCCACCCGGTCTCCGCGGAGCCCGGGTGCGCGGGCGGCTCCGGCAGCTTCACCTCGGCGGACTCGCCCGGCTTCAGCGCCGGCACCGACAGGGAGCCGGACTCCACCGTCTCGCCCTCGACCTCGTACGACCACGCGAAGGCGAGCTCCGACAGATCGGCGAAGTCGTACCTGTTGGTCACCCGTACGGTGCCGTCGGCGCCGTCGCCCTCGATCCGGACCGGCTCGATGACCT
>JABFXD010000599.1 GCA_013361925.1 Streptomyces sp.
TGATGCCGGCCATGGTGAGCAGGGGTGGTTGTGGTGCCATGAAGGATCCCCTCGGGGGGTGTGCTCCGTGAACGGGCAGGCTGGACACGAGCATTCGGGTGCGGGGCAGCCCTGGGGAGCCCGGGGCGTCATACGCGTATGCGTGGGTGCCGGGGCGCGGCAGGGCGGGGCAGGCCTGACGGCCTGGCGACCAGGTGGTGGTGGCCGGCCGCCGACGACATGCGGCGGCTACGGCGGCGCTGGGGATGTTCCTGGGTATGGTGCTTGAGGTGTTGCCGAGTCTGTCGCTCGAAGTGTGGCTTGGTGTGTTGCTGGAGGTGCGGCCGAGTCCGTCGCTGGGTTTGCTGCTGGAGGTGCGGCCGAGTCCGTCGCCGGGTTTGTTGCTGGAGGTGTGGCCGAGTCCATCGCTGGGTTTGTTGCTGGAGGTGTGGCCGAGTCCATCGCTGGGTGTGTCGCTTGAGGTGTTGCGAGAGCGCGCCGTGGGGTCGCCACGGAGGCGTAGTGGGCCGTGTCCGCCGTCGGGGTCGGGCGGCGGTCAGGCCGGTGAGAAGACGTGGTCGCTGATGAGGCGGGCCGCGCCGATGGCTCCGGCGGCGGGTCCCAACTCACCCAGCACGATGGGCAGGTTGCCCGTGGCCAGCGGCAGGGACTGCCGGTAGACCTGGGTCCTGACACTGGCCAGCAGGGTGTGTCCGAGCCCGGTCACACCTCCGCCGATCACCACCAGACCCGGATTGAAGAAGCTGACGAGCCCGGCGATGACCTGCCCCAGACGCTTCCCGCCCTCCCGGATGAGTTCCAGAGCCACGGCGTCGCCCGCCGCCGCGGCGGCCGAGACATCCGAGGCGCTCAGGCGTCCCGCCGCCTCCAGCCGGGCGGCGAGCTCCGCCGACCGGCCCTCACGGGCGGCCTGCTCGGCGTCGGCGGCCAGCGCGGCACCGCTGAAGTGGGCTTCCAGGCAGCCCCGGTTGCCGCACACACAGGCGCGGCCTCCCGGCTCCACCTGGATGTGCCCGATGTCGCCCGCGCTGCCGGTGACTCCGCGGTGGACGCTGCCACCGACGACGATGCCGCAGCCGATACCGGTACCGATCTTGACGCAGAGGAAGTCGCCCACGGAACGGGCGACACCCGCGTGCTGCTCCCCCATCGCCATCAGGTTCACGTCGTTGTCGACCATCACCGGACAGCCCAGCTCCTGACTGAGCGCCTCCCGCACCGGGAACCCGTCCCAGCCCGGCATGATCGGCGGCGCCACCGGAACACCCTCGGGAAAACGCACCGGCCCCGGCACACCGATACCGGCACCGTCGAAACCCTCCGCAAGACCGGTCGCCCGCAACTTCGCGGCCATCGCCAGCACCTGCTCGAAGACCGCGACCGGCCCCTCACGGACGTCCATCGGCTGGTTCAGATGGCCGAGGACCTCCAACTCCGCGTTGGTGACGGCGACATCGATCGACGTGGCGCCGATGTCGACGCCGAGGAAGCGCAGCGTCGGCGCGAGCCGGATGTTGTGCGAGCGCCGGCCGCCCCGGGAGGGGGCCAGTCCGTCCGCGACCACCAGCCCGGTCTCCAGGAGCCGGTCCACCTCCACGGCCAGCTTGGACCGTGACAGATCGACCTGATCGCCCAGCTGGGCGCGGGAGTTGGAACCGTTGTCCCGCAGCAGACGCAGCAGTCGTGCCTGATGCGCGTTCTCAGGTCGAGCAGTCATCCGCCGCACGATCCCTCCTCTCCCCTCACCCGTCAGGCTGTCGGAGAGGAACGTAACAACGATTTTCCAGACGTGGAAGTACTTACGCATGAGTAGGGCACTTCTTTTTCCACACTCAGGACAAAGTCCGTACTCCCGGGTCGTCCAGGGGCCTGTCGCACGTCACCTCTGACGTGCAGAATCGGCCGCATGACGATCACCGCGGCCGCGCCGCCCACTCGCGGCGGGCCCGCCGACCTCGCCCTGGGCTTTGTGACGGGCGGAGTGATCGGCGCTTCGCTCACCGCCTTCATCAGCGGGTGTGTCGTCGGGGAGGTGTCGCTGATCGTCCTCGGGTTGGCGCTGCCCTCGGCCTATGGGCTCGTCTTCCTCCTCGCCACATCGCCTCGCCGCGCCCGGGAGGCGGCCGTCGTACCGCGTACGGCGCTCGCGGTGATCGAGAGCCTGGAGGCCGTCAGGGGTGAGGCCGGCGATGTTCCGGTGCGGTTCGAGCTGTCCGTCGCACCGGAGGACGCTCCCGCCTTCCGTGTCGAGATCCGCCAGGACGTCAACCTCGTAGAACTCGCCGACTACCAGCCGCGCGGCATCGTGGTGGTGGAGTATCCGCCGGACCGGCCGTGGAAGACCCGGATCGTGCGGCGGCCGACACCGGACTGGGAGGAGCGGGCGGCCGGTGCGCGCGTCGACTCGGCACCCGGTCCCGCCATGAGGAGCGACTCCCCCGAGGGCTGCGCCCCCGGTTTCGTCACGCTGATCGGGCTGCTGCTCGGCGTGGCCGCCGTGCTCGTACTGTTCCGCGCCGACCTCTTCGACCGCGACGAGGGTACGGGCGGCGCCTCGCCCGGGCCGTCCGCCAGCTCCTCCTCGTCGTCCACGACCACCGTGACCTCCGCGACCGGCACCGTCACTCTCGGTCCGGGCCAGTCGATGCTCGACCAGGGCGAACTACGCAAGGCCGTCGAGTCGTTGACGCGGGACGCGGACAAGCGCCGGGCGCTCACCCTGGTCGTGCAGGAGCGCCTGCTGACCGTCGTCTTCTCCCCGGGCGGCATGAGCGGGTTCGACCCGCGATCCCTGCCCTACGACCGAGTCCCCGCGCTGGTCGACAAGGCCGGCACAGGCGTCGGCTCCCCGCGGAGCTGGCAGCTGACCGCGGACGGAGTGACCGGCCGGCTCACGCTCAGGATCGTGGTGACCGGCGACGGAGGCGCGGGGACGCTGGAAGCGGACGCGCACGGCAAGGTGCTGCGGCGCAGCGGCAGTTGACCGGATCGGCAGGAGGAGGACACATGGGGTGGGCCGGGTTTCTGGCGCTGTGGTGCGCACTGTGGGCCGCGGTGGCCCTGGTCGGGTTCGGGATGTCGCTGGCCGGGGTGACCAAGGCACAGCGGACGGTCCGACTGGCGGGGCGCATCGAGCGGGTGCGCGAGCCCCGGCACGGCGGGTCCCGCACGGGCGGGATATCGGTGGTCGTCACCTACACCGACCCGGCCACCGGGCAGGAGGTCACCGTGACCAACGACGGTGAGCGCGGCGAGATGATCACGGAGGCGTGGGAGGGCAGGGAGGTCGGGATCAGCCACCCGCGCGGCAGACCGCATGCCTACCGGTTCACCAACCGCCCCGAGGAGCCCAGCCGCGGCCTCGGCCGGCCGTCGTTCGCCCTCTTCCTGGTGTACGTCGGCCTGGTGGTCCTGTCCGCGGTCCACTGGGCCTGGCCTTGGGTCCTGATCGGCTTCGGCGGCCCCCTGGCGCTCTTCGCCGCCGCACACCTGCCCGCGACGATCCGCGCCAGGAACGCACGCGCGGCCGTGCTGGCCGCGATGGAGCACACCGAGGGCCGCGTGGTCGCCGTCCTCAGGGACGTCAGCGTCGACCAGGACGACGGGCACACCTACACCACCATCACCCCGGTCGTGTCGTTCACCACCCATGAGGGCACAGTCGTCACGGCCCACTGCACCTCCCATCTCCCTGACCCGGCCGGCGCGTACGGCCGGGAGGTCACCGTCCACTACACCCGCGCCGACCCGGCCGACTTCACCGTCGACCGCGCCGCGGAACGCCGTTCACAGAGTCAGGACGTGACGTTCAACGTCCTGACGATCGCGGTGATGGCGGCGACGGGCGTGGCAGGGGTGCTGTTTCTCGTCGGGTGAATACCCGTTCTCCTTTCGTGGACAAGAGCCGCGAGCCCAGGCTGATCCTGCTGCGCTTCTGGGAACGTTCCGAGCGGCTTCCAGGCGCCCGATGACGACGAACTGCGTCTTTTCGACGCCCGACCCGCGGGGCGGCGTGGATGACCGGTCCGACTCCTTGTGCCGCCCAGGCCTCATGGATAACGTTTCCCAGTCGGACGCCGGTGGACCGCCTCCGCGCACCGACGCGCGTCACCCGTACGGCTGGGCATATTCATGAAAGCGCACTTCAGGACCGCTCTTCGCCTGTAATGAATCGTTTCACCCGCAGGACCCGGTGAATGCGGTCGAGGGCAACGGTTCCCACTGCGCGCTCTCCATCCGAGGAGGTCCGATGCCAGGTTCGAAGATGACCCGCAGGACGATGATCGGCGGAGCCCTGTCCGTCGTCGCCGCGACGAGCGTGCCGACTCCGGCGCTCGCGCGCGGGGCGCACCGAACGGACGAGGCGGCGACCTGTTACGGCAGGGTGCGCGGACGGCGTGAGGACGGCATCGTGAAGTTCCTCGGCGTGCCGTACGCCACGCCACCGCTCGGTGAACTGCGGTTCAAGGCCCCCGAGCCGCCCCGGAGTTGGCGCGGCGTACGCGACGCGGTGGACTTCCCCGCCCCGGCCTTCCAGGTGGCCGGCGACGAGATGGGCCCGCATGGCAACGGCCGGATGCCCGCGCCCTCCGAAGACTGCCTCTACCTCAACATCTGGACGCCCGCCGCGGACCGCCGGCGGCGTCCGGTGATGTTCTACAACCACGGCGGCGGCTACATGATCGGCTCCGGCTCCGCCACGGGGCAGGACGGCACCCATCTGGCGCGGCTCTACGACGTCGTGGTGGTCGAGTCCAACCACCGGCTCGGCCTCCTGGGCTACCTGTTCCTGGGCGATCTCGCCGCCGACGACCGGTACGCCGCCAACCAAGGAATGCTGGACATCCTCGCGGCGCTGCGCTGGACCCGGGAGAACATCGAGAACTTCGGGGGCGACCCCGACAACGTGATGGTCTGGGGCGAGAGCGGTGGCGGCGCCAAGACCGCCGCGATCC